>QIMC01000089.1 GCA_003232185.1 Flammeovirgaceae bacterium
AGGTTACCAACAGGTGGTTTGGCGAATGGGATGCCCAGGTAAGATTGGATTCCGGTATGCGTATTGTAACTACCTTCAATAATGCCATGCTCTATAGATACCTTTACAGAAAAAGCATCTTTGTCCTGACCCAACAAAGCAAGGTTCATGATATGAAGGGTCATAATAAAAATCAATGAGGTTTTCATTTCGTATATTTTTTACAGATATATGGATTGATTATAACAATAATACTTTATTTTCAATAGGATCATGGAGTTGCTATTAATAGATTTTAAAGATATTTTGTAAAACTTTCATTTCCAATAATGTCATACAAACCACTGAATCATGAACACTTTTAATATATCAATCGAAGACGCTTCTTGAAAGGTGCTACCGCATCCCTTGCGCTTACCGCATTTGGAGCAAGAGGTATCGAGATTGTTAACCCTCTGGAAACAATACGCGTGGGGTTAATAGGTTCCGGCTGGTATGGAAAGAGGGCTCCAGTGGAAGTAGTGGCCCTTTGTGACGTCGACAGAAATATACTGGTGGAAGCAGGTAAATTGGTTAGTCAACGTCAACCATCCGGTAAGACCCCAAGGCTTTATAATGACTATCGCAAGTTACTATCCGAGAATGAGTTGGATATTGTTTTAATCGGTACTCCAGATCATTGGCATGCACTGCAAACCATAGATGCAATAAAATCCGGTGCTCATGTATATGTCCAAAAACCAACCAGTGTGGATGTGATAGAGGGTGAGGCAATGGTGGCTGCAGCCAGGAAGTATCAGCGAGTGGTACAAGTGGGAACTCAGCGAAAAAGCAGAACTCAGCGAAAAAGCACTCCCCACCTTATTGATGCTAAGAAAAATGTTGTAGATGCCGGATTGCTGGGGAAAATCTCTCATGTGGAAATGTGTTGTTATTTTCACATGCGCAATCAGAGTAATCCTCCCCTTGAACCCATACCTGAATTTCTTGATTATGATATGTGGACCGGACCGGCACCACTTAGACCTTATGATGGTTTGCCTCACATCAGGTGGTGGCGGGCCTTTATGGAATATGGGAATGGAATTATGGGTGATATGTGCGTGCATATGTTGGACACGGTACGTTGGATGCTTGATCTTGGTTGGCCAAAAAAAATTACTTCTACCGGAGGAATTTATGTTCAAAAAGAGGCTAAATCAAATATCGCTGATACCCAGTCAGCAATTTTTGAATTTGATGAGCTGAATTGCATTTGGCAACACAGATCCTGGGGAACTCCGGCTGACCCCGATTACCCCTGGTCATTTATCATTTATGGCGAAAAGGGAACTTTAAAAGGCAGTACCATGAAATATGATTTTATCCCATACAAAGACGAAGCCTCCAGGATTCATAAAGATGTAGTTTATGAGCGAGAAAAATATCCGGAGGACTTAACGGAAGAACGCATAGAATTAAATGCTGCACCGGCAACCAGACTGCATATGCTGGACTTCTTAAATGCAATTGATCAAAACGATCGGCCGGTAGCTGATATAGAAGAGGGTCATATTTCCAGTGCTAGTTGCATTTTGGCCAACCTTTCTATGAAGACAGGTAGGTCATTAATTTATGATCCGGAGAAACGAATAGTTGTTGGAGATCCCGAGGCTACTAAATTACTCCAACGTGCCTATCGCGAGCCCTGGGTTCATCCTGATCCTGATAATATCTGATATTAATCTTCAAATTATTGGCAATAAGATGTTGCAGTCTTTGACTTTGAGAAATGATGAATAAAGTAGCACTCATAACAGGTATCACTGGACAGGATGGATACTATCTGGCAGAGTTCCTGTTAGCCAAGGGTTACACTGTCCATGGCTTAAAAAGAAGGGCTTCTCAATTCAATAAACCAAAAAGGCCATGCAGGTAGCAGGTGTTTTCGATGAAGAATCTTTAGATCAATTTTTGATGGAACATCAAATCTCCCAAGAACACATCACTGTTTGGGGTACAGGAAAGCCCCGAAGGGAGTTCTTACACTGTGATGATTTAGCTGAAACTTGCTTATTTTTAATGAATAATTTGAACTTCAGCGACTTTGTAGACCACAACCATGAAATTAGAAATGCCCACCTGAACATCGGTTATGGCAGTGATATATCAATTAATGAGTTGGCCCAAATTATTAAAGACCTTGTTGCATTCAAAGGAGAAATAAAGTTTGATACCAGTAAACCGGACGACACTTTCCAGAAATTGCTGGATTCTAATAAATTAAACAAGCTTGGGTCGCAGCCAAGAATAGAGTTAAAGGAGGGCATCCGCCGTACCATTACCGAAGAATTTGCAATTTAAATCCTTCAATCCTTCACTCCTTCACTCCCCCAGTCCCTTATTTCAACCAGCGGTCAAACCAATCAAAGGCATCTTTTTGCATCTCTGCATCGAATTTATGGCCACCTGAGTAAAACCGTCCACTGTACCTATCAACAGCTCCTGCCTTTTCAAATACGGCCGCCAATATTTCATCGGCTTTTTTCATTTCAGGTAATGTATATAACCCGTCCTCATTACAGCTCATAACCATAGTTGGTAGTGGCACCCGGAGCCCCAGGATTTCAGGGAAATTCAAATAATTTGGCAACAGTGGAGCGTACGTCATCCAGGTATGCGTATAGCTCTTATTTAATAAGAAATCTTTCCAGGTGGACATGAATCCTACACTAATGGCACATTTGATTCTTTGATCCAGTCCACCCAGGTAGTCGGTGCGTAAGCCCCCTCCTGAAAGTCCGCAACAGCCCACATTGTCAGCATCTACATCCGATCGATCACATAATATGTCCAAAGCGACCTGATCCTCCAACAAAGTTACTCCTGGCCAGGTAGTTCCTCCACAGAATAGAGATTTAGCCATGATGTGTTCATGCTCCGCTGCCCATTTATTATAAATGACGATGTTTTCAGGGTCTTCTGGGTTTTCATCACTTTTATCG
>QIMC01000102.1 GCA_003232185.1 Flammeovirgaceae bacterium
GCCAATAAACGGCATTAAGATCAGTACCAGTATCCAGGCAAGAGTAATTTCCGGATCTCGATTCTCTCTTAATAGTGCAAAAACCATATAGCCTATCATTGATACATATAATAATAGCCCCAGAGTCCCCAGAGTGTTATATATATTCCATTGAATCAAAGCTGTAAATACCATGCTATCAGCTAAATTTACCCATATATGCCTAATTCTTAAAGAAAGAGTGCTATACGGGCCAATAATCCTTTATAATTTGTTGTAGTTGATCCAGATTGCTGTTGAAAACAGATTGAATTTCAGAATCAGAGGTGGTGTTGCCTTCCATGTACTCTGGAGCAATGCCATTGATGCCATTAACGAACTGAACTATTGCTTTTGGCAGAATTTCCAGATGGTAGCCCCCTTCCAACACTGCAAAAACCTCATTGAAGTTGCTTTTGAGCCAGTTGCCAATTTGGTAGTAGCAATCCAGGCTAAGTCGGAGTTGAAGCAGCGGGTCCAATTGATGAGCATCAAATCCAGCTGACACGGCAACAATATCTGGATTAAAATTCTTGGTAATCGGGAGTAAGTAGTCCAAACCTTTATTGAATAGATCATCACCTGAGCCGGGTGGCAAAGGGATGTTGATGGTAAAGCCCTTGCCCTTACCAGCGCCAATCTCATCAATCCATCCAAACCCAGGAAAAGCTGGATATTGATGCAATGAACAGAACAAAACATCTGGATTATCATAAAATATCGAACTGGTACCATCCCCCAGGTGGCCATCTATATCTAGAATGAGTACTCTTTTTCCTTGATTTATCAAGTATTGGACAGCGATTGCGATGTTATTAAATAGACAAAACCCAGTAGCCTTGCTGGGATATGCATGATGCCCGGGGGGTCTGACCAGAGCAAAGCCCTGTGTTGATGCGGCCGTAATTCCGGCACCTACCGCTGCACAAGCAGCAACAAAGCTATTGGGGCTGGTAAGGGTATCATTGTCAAGAGGAATAGATTGGTGGCATGACTGCTTAACCTTATTTATGTGCTCATCGGTATGAATCAGATTCAGGAATGATTCACCTGAGGGAGCGACATTGTCAGGCAGATCTCTGAATGAGTCCAGTCGTTCAATACATTCCGGATGTCCACCGGTATTATGAAGTAAGCAGTCTGAAGAAAAAATCAACTCCATCTCTTAGTCAAGGACTGAATGACTGCTTGATAGGCACTCCAGAAGGACTCATAACTAAAAATTAAAAATTAAAAACTTAAGAAAGTATTTGGGCACTATGATCAAAGGCTTTAACCTTCTCAATTATTTTTTCAATCACTCCGGTTTGATCGATTACAAATGTAACCCGCGCTGTTCCCATATATTTATGCCCATACATTGATTTTTCTACCCAAGTGCCATAGGCCTGGTGCATATTCTTTTCAGTATCAGCCAATAGAGAAAAGGGCAGCTCATACTTGTCGATAAACTTTTGATGAGACTTGCTGCTGTCTTTACTGATGCCAAGAATTTCATATCCAAGGTCTTTGAAGGATTGGTAGTTGTCGCTCAGGTTACAGGCTTCTTTAGTACAGGTGGGGGTATTGTCTTTGGGATAGAAAAACAGCACCAGTTTACGGCCTCGATAATCCGATAACTTTAACAAGTTGCCAAGTTCATCTGATACCTCAAAATCGGGCGCTTTATCTCCGGGTTTAAGTTTCATGGTATAATTTCAATAAATGTAAGTGCAAGTGTTGATTTCAGCCAGAGCCAGAAAGGCATAAATACAAAAGCGGAAACACCTTCTTGCGAAACTATTCCCGCTTAATTTTACAACATCCGTAAATCTTGTAAAACCCCAAGTTGCAGTTATTCTGGTTTTCTTTTCGAAGCCAATTCAGAAGAACTGACTACCTCCAAGTCTAACATGTCAAAGTCCGTTTTAAATTTCCCAAACCCCGTGAGATCTGTTCTTTTCAATCCTTTCTCCAACATATCCGGCTTTCTACGACCGACCTTTTATCTCTCCCTTGGTAATACCAAATGTATCTCTCAATTTTCAGAAACCAAAGGGTTTGACTGAATACTTATACACCACTTTTGCACACTTTTATCCACCAATTCAACCCGGATTATGCATTAAACTTCGTAGTGAGAGCCTTAAATGGCTGTAATATAGGCACTCGCACAGGTTTTTGCAACGGAAGGAAGCATAGCACCGTTATGGTGAGTAGGAAAAATCGAGCAAGCGCCTAGATTGTAGTCAGTTAGGGCTCGGAATAGATTTCTAATGCATAATCCGGGTTCAACCCGGCCAAGATGCTGAGGCTGGAAAGAATTTTAAAGGTGAATATTACATCAGCAATGAATGTTTTTAAACTAAAGGGGTTGTGAAAAGAAGATTCTGCACCTTGAAATCGAATTGAGTAGTGTTAATCAGAACAGATTGTTATGTCACGTGGATTTTTTTTACATCAGGCTTATATCCGAGTTTATTCGTTCGAATTGGATCAGATGATCCGACTATATTCCAACTAGTCAACGTTTAAATGACGGGTAAGGCGGCAGTATATTTTGAGTTAGGTCAAGGCGAAAAATATTTGCATATCCGTAGCTATGGTAAGATTTTTTAACGAAGAGATGGCGCAAAATATACCCCGGATTACCCGTAGGTTTAGGCTTGACATGATACTAGCGATTTAAAGAGAGGTCCAGCATCAGAAGATGCTTTCTTGCAATAATTTTTGAATTGTACACTTGTAATGTGCCAATTTTTTATTATTTTTATTAAATTAATGTACTGGTTGCAAGTAGAGATCAATAAATGATATTAGATATTTTCGTAAATAAAAAACCAAAAATAAGCATCCCGAATAAGACAAAAATAGTGTTCCCACGTCAATGTAGATACATAGGTATTGGACTATCCAATACCTTTTTTTTATACTAATTTTAGTAGCTAAAACATACTATTAACTATGAGTGATTTAAATATAACCAGTACTGAAGTCCTGCTACGAGAGGGTCTGATGGACTTGCACAAAACAAGCAAACAATGGGTTTCTGAGGTTGGTCTTTGGAAACTGGAACTAAATTTCTTTCAAAAACTGCTTGATACAAATGCACACAAGGTAACTACATATCAAGGCAAAAAAACCATAGGACACCTTCAAAATCTTATTACTTATTATCAAGGGGAGCTTTTAGATGAGTTTGCAAAAGCAGTGCGTAAACATGAAAAATTTATAAATAAAATTGTTACCGGTGTAGAATCCGGTGAAGAATCATATCGGGTAAAACACGATATAATTGAAGACAAGATTACCAGTTTTAGAGATGGTTATAAAGACTATAAAATTGAGTTATTTCAATTTATTTCTGAATTGATTTGAGGCTCACTTTGCTAAGTATCCAGGACCCCGTTTAATCGGGGTTTTGTGGTTAACCGCAGCACTCCTGGTAAAATTTAGCCTTCACAACCACGGTTAATTCTGGAAATAAATAACTATTGTCTGGTTCAAATGTGTTGCTGAATTCAATTTTCCTCCCCCTTCCCCCTCCTTGAGGGGGACATTTGAAATGTAAAGTACTCCCAGCAGATATGAACATAGTTGCTAGCTGTCCCCCACTGGCCTTTAGGTTTAGAGCCTACGCTAAAGGCTACGGCCGACGGCGTAAGGGTGATTTATCCTAAGAATAAAATTTATCCGGACACCAGTGGAAATAAATAACTGATTTTGACAATACCCATATTTGTTATATGTTGTACAGCTTATAAAGATAGTAGATGGATTTAGTAGCTGGAATTGATATAGGAGGAACGAAAACCAAACTTGGTTTAGTAAATAATTTAGGGGAATGTGTGGTAGGTCTTAATTTCCGTACTAAGGAATATCCGGACCTTGATCAATACCTGGATAAGACTGTTCAATCAGTTCATGAACTGGTAGAGCAGGTGCCATCTAAGGTAAATCTATTGGGGGTGGGCATTGGAGCACCTAACGCATCCAATAAGAGGGGTACAATAGAGTATGCACCAAATCTATACTGGAAAGGGATTGTTCCACTCCAAGAAAAACTCCAAAAACGCCTAAATCTACCTATGAGGGTTACCAATGATGCCAACGCGGCAGCTCTGGGAGAGATGTTGTTTGGAAATGCAAAGGAAATGAAGGATTTTGTGGTGATAACTCTGGGTACTGGGTTGGGTAGTGGCATTGTTTCTAATGGTAGCATGGTGTATGGCTACGATGGGTTCGCCGGAGAATTTGGGCATTTTGCCTTGCTTCCTGAAGATGGTCGATTGGATGGCCTGGGTGTTCGTGGTGGTCTGGAGGCCTATGTTTCTGCCACTGGTTTAAAACGAACCATACTTTACCTGATGAGTAAATACACGGATGAAAGCAGGTTTCGTAGTATTGCGTTTAACGATTTGCACGGTGAAGATATCACCCAGGCAGCTGAGGAAGGGGATATAATAGCCAAAAAAGCGTTCGAATACACCGGTAAAATCCTCGGTAAGGCCCTTGCAAACTTTGCCCTGTTCTCCCAACCAGAAGCGTATTTTCTAGTTGGAGGACTGGCTAATTGCGGCAAATGGATATTTGAGCCTACTAAAAAACATATGGAGGCTCATCTTTTGGAAATGTATAGGGGGAAAGTACGGATTTTACCTTCCGGAATGGCTGAGAAAAACATCGCCGTATCTGGAGCCGCTGCGTTAATCTGGATGGATCAGCAAGCTGCTTCATATTAGGGTAAATGCCCTTTAATCAAAAAGAATTCCCCTAGGCTCTGCCTCGGGGTTTCCGATTTACCTCTCCTTGGGTGAGGTAAAATACAAAATTTCGGTTTTTGGTCCTAAGACCAAAATGAAACCGGCGAAATACCCCTATGGCTCTGCCTCGGGGATAGTC
>QIMC01000236.1 GCA_003232185.1 Flammeovirgaceae bacterium
TTATATTCAAGCTGAATCAGGAAGGTTGATAAAAAATTGTTGACATAATCCCTAAGATATGAGGATATACTATGACTAGTTAAGTCAAGGTCCAACCTATGTCAAATCATCAATCGTCAATCGTCAATCGTCAATCGTCCAATCGTCAATCGTCAATCGTCCAATCGTCAATCGTCCAATCGTCCAATCGTCACTTATCATTCACTACCATTAATATTTTCGATCAAATATCTCCTTCACTATAAAAGCCTGCTTGGCTCCCTGCTTTGTTTTAAACATTCGTAACGCTCCTCTGGTAGCTTTGGAGGCACGCTTTTTTCTAATTTTAAAATGGGCATGTCGCTCCCAGATCATAGGATCGGAGGCTGGTTTAATATCCTTTGGGCTTTGATAAACCTCAAAAGAGGTCTCCTCCACGGTAGTTGGCAAATCTGGCACTAAATAGGGATCCGGCTCTTCATCCAGAAAGTGTCCAGGATCTGCGGGTGGGGCACCGGTTAATTCCCTTAGCACATCTTCAAAAGTCACCGGAGGAGGCGAAGGCGCATTGTTGGTCTCCTTAGGAGGCGAAGGCACATTGTAGGTCTCCGGAGATTCGGCTTCAGAATCGTACGGTTCAAAAGGAGTTTGCGGTATGTTCTTTTTTTTCTTTCCTTTCACAAAGGTTGTAAAGAAACCAAATAACGAACACCAGAATGTAAACGAAATTTCCTATATCATCCATTACGCTAAAAATACCAAAAATAATTTTAAATTTGCCAGACCATTTTTAATATTCGGGTAATCATTGCTATATGCTGCTCACCAAACTTGAAATCAAGGGTTTTAAAAGCTTCCCTGACAAGGTTACCATCAATTTTGATGAAGGTATTACTGGTATAGTGGGCCCGAATGGATGCGGGAAATCCAATATTGTCGATGCCATTCGCTGGGTGTTAGGTGAGCAAAAAATCAAAACTCTTCGGTCGGAGAAAATGGAGAACATCATTTTCAACGGCACAAAAAAGCGCAAACCAACCCAGCTGGCTGAAGTTAGTCTATCATTCAATAATACCCGCAATTTACTTCCAACCGAATATTCAGAAGTTACCATCACCAGAAGGTACTTTCGATCCGGAGAGAGCGAATATCAACTGAATGGCATCACCTGTAGATTAAAGGACATCACCTCTCTTTTCCTGGACACTGGAATAGGGCCCGATAGTTATGCCATTATCGAACTGAAGATGGTTGATGATATTTTGAATGACAAAGACAACAGTCGAAGAAACCTTTTCGAAGAAGCTGCCGGAGTCTCTAAGTTTAAAATTCGTAAAAAGCAGACATTAAAGAAACTCAGTGATGCTGATACTGACCTGGAGCGTGTCGATGATCTGTTATTTGAAATTGAGAAAAACTTAAAATCCCTTGAAAAACAAGCCAAACAAGCAGAGCGGTATTATAAGCTGAAAGAAGACTACAAAACCTACAGCATTCAACTAGCCAGGCAATCTGCCAGCAAGCACCGGGAAAAGTTCACAGTACTAAACAATAAAATATCCGCAGAAAATGATAAGAAATTAGCCCATTCCACCCATCAAACTGAGTTGGAAGCCGGAATTGAGCAAGCCAAGACACACCTAATTGAGCTAGAGAAACAACTCTCCAGCAAACAACAGGCCCTCAATGATCATGTAGCATCCATAAGAAAATTCGAAAGTGATAAACAGATCAA
The DNA here is from genome assembly GCA_003232185.1 of Flammeovirgaceae bacterium. GTDB lineage: Bacteria > Bacteroidota > Bacteroidia > Cytophagales > Cyclobacteriaceae > SZUA-3. The sequence continues at coordinate 1,715 of QIMC01000236.1, forward strand.
GAATGAGCGGCTCCGTTACCTAAACGATAAGGGTGACTCTTTAAATAAACAAATGAAACTTGATAAGCAAAGTCGGGAACGGTCGATGGTGAGCATCAAGGGGCTAAACCAACAAAAAGAGCAGGTCTCCAATAACCTCTTAAACATCGAACAACAGGTACTATCATTACAGCTCGCCTACGATAAACAACGACAAAAAACCGAAATCCTTCAGCAAGATCTTCAGCAATTCACTGAACTTTATCGTGAGAAAAAGGATGGGGTCCATCAAATAGAGAAAGACTACGAAATCAAAGAAATACAGATCCTTACCTTGCAGAAGGAGTTGGATAATGCCAGCAGTGATACCTCTGAAAAAAGTGCCAGCCTGGATGCATTTGATGAAAAGATAACCGAAATCTCTGAATCCATAGAAGATAAAAACAAACACCTTAAGCAATTAAAACTTGAGGAAGGACAATTGGAAGAGCAAATTGAAGCTACTGAAAAAACCATTGATTTGATTCGGGTTGAGTTATTAGAGCGTAGCCGGAGTTTAGACGCTAAGCAAAATGAGTACAACCTTACCAAGTCTCTGGTTGAAAACCTGGAAGGCTTTCCAGAGGCCATCAAATTCCTAAAAAAGAATGCTGACTGGGGCAAAAAGGCTCCATTGCTTTCAGATATCATTACTTGTGACGAAACTTTCAGGGTCACCATTGAAAATTACCTGGAGCCTTTCATGAACTACTACATCGTTGATAGTGATTTGCAGGCATATCAGGCAGTAAATTTATTAAATGAAGCGGCCAAGGGAAAAGCGAATTTTTTTATTCTTAACAGCTTTAAAGAACTCCGTCCTTCCAATGGAAAAATATTTGACAATGCCATCAGCGCCACCGAAATTGTGGAGTATGAACACAAATACAGAAACTTAGTGGGGCATATCTTGGATGGTGTTTATATCGTCGACGGTGATTATGGTAATATCCCCTTAGACGACTCCTGCATTTTTATTACCAAAAATGGCAAAATAACCAAAAAGAAACACACCCTATCAGG
>QIMC01000087.1 GCA_003232185.1 Flammeovirgaceae bacterium
TTCGGGGTCTAGTTTCCAATCCTGGGCATCAATTGATAAGAATCCAGTTCCTGTCAGCCATAAAGCCAATAGGCCAATAATGAGTCTGTATCTTTTCATACCTATATATAGTTTCTTGTAAGAGCAAGAATTTTGCCATTTCTGGTTTGCTCCTGAATTATTTTCAGCGAAGTTATAGCTGATGCTTAAATTTTCCAAGCTTTCAAGTAAAAACCCTAGTACTCAGACCAAGCTTCAAACGATTCTGCTACTTGTTGATTATCAAGTGAGATTTCCGTAGATTCTCCGTACAATCTAAAAATTTAATCAATGCCTCTCATTTACTATGAAAAACCCTAATTATTCAATTCCTGCTGCTATTTGTTTATTGGCCATTATGTTGTTTTTTCCTTATAAAGTGACATCACAGGACGCTGAGTTCATTTTTAATGAGATGAGGGCAATGCAATTGATGCGCTGGGAAGGAGTTCGAAATTATACTATAACGCTTTCAATAAGAGATGCCGCTGGAATGGAAACTTCCACATATCATGAACGAATGGAAGAAGATGGCCAGGTAATGTTCAGGGAGGTGCCTCGTCCATTATACGAACGTGAAATGCACATGGCAGCCGGTTTTCCTCCGCCTGAAGATATAGCCAGAGAATTGGCTGATGGATATGAATTGCTGGGCCCAGTGCTGGCTCAAAATGGGTATCCGATGGGTGGAATGATGTTGCAGGGAGCAGGATTTCTCCGGGCTGCAGCAGATGCTACTGAATCGATCAGCGATGGAAAAGAGGAAGCCCGGGATGAATTGACTGATTGGGAGCAGTTTAAGGCCCGAGCCCGTATGATCGGGACTGAACAGGTAATTGCTCTAACCGAAGAAAAAAGTAACGGGCAGCCAATTAAACGTGAAGCTTATCATATTATGGCCGATGGGCTTTCTGATATAGCCATGGACCAAACGGAAGATGGCGGAGAATTCACATTGGAAAGAGTCGACCTTTGGGTGGATGCTGAACAAATGGTTCCGTTGTTACTCAAGATGCAAGGAAATATGGAGCGGGACAATACCGTTACTCCTCTAACCATTAGCAAATTGGATCTTGATTATAAGCATATCGGTTCACTTTATGAATCTCATACCAAAGTTTTCCGGCTTTCAGGAATGATGAAAGCAATGAGTCCGAAAGAGCAAAGGAAAATGGAAAAGTCCATGGCAGAACTAGAAAGAGCCAAGGAACAACTGGCAAACATGACGCCAGAGGAAAAAGCAATGATGGAAAAAATGGGGATGATGGGTAAGATGGAACAATTGGAGAAGATGATGGGGGAGGATAAGATTGAGTCAATTGTAGATGTTACCAGTATTGCCATTAATGATGGCCCTCCTGCACCCTATGGAATGGGTTCCGTAGGTATGCAGCCTGCATTAACCATTGCTGGAGAGGGCGTGAATGAAAATGGTGAATTGGTAGCAGAACTTGTTATTTCCGTAGGACCTAACCATGCGATGGAAATGGTGGTAGGCTTGGTTGGCAAAGCTCTATTCCCTCTTGAAGGTGGGGAGTCGGTACTGATAGTTGATGCATCAGGTCATGTAGTACAAAATGGCAAGAAGGTTAGCATTGATGGAGCCAGTGGAAATATCATAGTAAGTCATCGTAGCCAAACACAAATAAAAGGAACTTATAATGCTACCCTACAATATGATGGAGGTGTTATTCCTATTAATGGTAACTTCAACAGCGGGGTGCCGGTCGGACCCGACCAGCCGCCCCGGGGCAGCCCGATACCCGGATGGTTCAGGGATCTGGAATAATTACCCATAGCTCTATATTTAAAATTCAACCATCAAGCCAACCAAAATACCTATTTGTGTGTCTACTATATAGATACATAGACCTTTTGTCTTCTTAAGTTATGGCAAGAATTAGATTATTCCTCTTATTGATAACCGGATTTGTGCTTCAGCATTGTTCGGATGATGTCTCCGGTTTTTATACCTTAAATCAAGAGATACAGATCAATGAAGCTGAATCAATTACTGTAAACCTTGAAGAAGTGCAGGGACACATCAATCTTCAGGTAATTGACATAACGGAGGGCCGCTGCCCTTCGGATGTAGTCTGTGTGTGGGCTGGTAATGTTGAGGTTAAGGTTTGGGTCAGCGGAGTTGATAAAATTGTAAAAACCACAGCGTGTAGATACGGTTGCAATTGAGATTGATGGAAAAGGCTATGGGGTAATTTTAAAAGATGTGCGCCCCTATCCCACCATGGCCAATCTGGATCAACCAAAAGAGGCCATTCTCGAAATCATATCAAAATAACCTACCTTTTTTGGTAAATTAAATTCCTTGTAATTAACTGATTATAAATTTCCATGATATGAGTTGGATGCTTATCTTGTTAACAAGAATAACCATCCATCTCCATGAAAAGAAAGATATACTCTCCTGGTCAAAACATCAACCGACGTATTTTTGTCAAGCAAACATCCTTGGGAATAGGTGCTCTTGGGCTGGGTTTGGCTGCTTGCTCTTCACCAAAACAAGAAGGAGCTGGATCACCAGCTAAAGAAGAAGTTAAAAAATTGGGAGTGGCTCTGGTTGGTCTTGGCAACTATGCCACCAATCAATTGGCACCCGCATTACAACATACTGAACACTGTTATCTGGCAGGCATTGTAACCGGGACCAAGGAAAAAGGGAAAAAGAGCAGGTCTGGAAGGATAAATACGGCATTCCGGAAGGCAATATTTATAACTACGACAATTACGATAGTATCACGGAAAATCAAGATATTGATATCGTTTATGTGGTTCTTCCCAATTCCATGCATGCGGAATATAGCATTCGTGGTGCTCAAGCGGGCAAGCACATAATGTGTGAAAAGCCTATGGCTATTTCCGTGTTGGAGTGCCAGCAGATGATTGATGCCTGTACCCAAGCCAATAGAAAACTTTCAATCGGGTATCAACTCCACTATGAACCTTTCAATGCTGAAATGATGCGTTTAGGGCAAAAGGAAATATATGGAAAAATCATTGGCATGGAGGCAAGTTTCGGATTTACCATGGGTAATCTTAATCAATGGCGAGCGAAAAAAGCCATGTCCGGTGGAGGTCCCTTGATGGATGTAGGTATTTACGCTTTACAGGGTTCGATTTATACACAAGGAGTATTGCCTGTTACGGTCAAGGCTATAGAAACCACTAAGAACAAGAATGCCTGGAAAGATGTTGAAGGCAGTATTGAATGGGAAATGACCTTCCCATCAGGAGTTGTGGTCAAATACGAAAGTACTTACGAGGCTAATATTCAGTTTCTTAAAGCAAAAGCAGAGAATGGATTTTTTGAGTTGGCG
>QIMC01000244.1 GCA_003232185.1 Flammeovirgaceae bacterium
AGGTGATTAGCCTGGATGACGGCCCACAAGGATATGCTGATTTCGATAAAGGCGCCGCTACCAAATATGTAATTGATCCACATGGGATGGTAGTGTAGCAGCATGAGGAGGAGGGTGAGATCCGAGACATTCCTACTTTGGAGTGAAAAATACCCCCACGGAGTAGGAAGGATTGGCAAGAATTAGCTTCGCCCTGGTTGCAGTACCGTATGAGGCGCTAACCCCCCAATGGTCAGTCACCTTAAAACCTATTTCGGGTGTAAAACCAATATATTCTGCATTGTTAGAATAAAGGCCGGTTCCGTCGCTATTGAAATTGGGATCACCGTTTTCCGTTGAATTTACAGCATCCACATTTAGTATTAAAGAAAACTTACTAATGCTTAATCCCACCTTACCCCCATATCGGATTTCATCTGAAAATCCATTGGTTCGGTTATTGTAGGCCGTGTATATAGAAGCGAAGGGATAGGTCTGCCCAATTTTAAATGATTTGCTTATGTCCAAACGTATCATTTGGTTCCATTCTCCAGTCCCTGTTTGTAATGATCCGTCCCTGCCACCATCATTTATTCCAAATGGTAAGCCTAGTATGAAACTTCCACTTATCGCGATTTTATCAGTTTGTACCAGCCCGTATTTTAAGGTGAGCTGAGTGTCTCCCATCGAATTGATGGCATCTCCTTCCTGAATGATGTCTCCGGTGGTTCCCGAAACCTGTTCATATTGCAAGGCCCGAACAAAAAAGGGGAAAAAAACAATGCCGGTTAATCGATCAGTAAAACCGAATTCACCATAAAGGCTGGTAACAAAAGTACCTCTGGTAGCATTGGGGTCAATCTGACCGGTATTGGTATAGTGCGAATCAGCGATGACCCAGTATTGTGATAATTTGAAATAACCCATTCCTTTTGGTTGTGGCCAGCCGTCACCAGCATACCCCAATAAGCTTGAACTAATGGCTACTAAGGTGAGAATTAATTTCTTTTTCATGGTTGTTACGATCAAGGTTCAAACTTCCCTTGCCCTACTGCCACCACAAAAGGCTTGCAGTAAAACAGGATATGAGAATAGTCCTGCAACCTAATCATTTCAGGAACATCATAAATCTGTCCCCCTGAAAATTCTTTGACAACTCCTATCTCTAACGCATTATTGATAGTGTTTGGATTATTAGTTAAGTATAGGTAAAGGCCTGGCAGAACATCGGTAGTTTCAAAGTCATCAGACAACACTATCTGTAGCTTACTCCCGGGCCGCAGAGTAGCTGTGCCTTCCAATTGATAGGAACTTACTGAAACCAGATCTGCAGTTCGTTCACTATTTAGTAATTGCGCCATTCTTATGGAGTCTGCATTCACCTCATCGGGGTGGAATACTGAGATGCTAAAGGAACTGCTTAGATCATTTGCTGTGAAAGTAATGGTTGAAACTCCAGATGTAAACGCCGAAGCCAAACCGCTTTCGGAAATTTCTAAAACATCAGGGTTGGAAGATATCCATTCAAAGAATGCCTGTTGCTCCACCCCAATATTATTAAAATATAATGCCTGAAATTGGTAATCATCTGCTACTATCATTGCTTCTATTCTGTTAGCAAGGGTAATCCTTGGCTCAACCAGGTCATCGATAATATCGGTCCCGATACAGCTGTATAAAAAGAATGAAAGAATGCCCAAAAAGAGGTATCTCATACTCATCAAAGGATTGTTTATTCAAAGGAAATGAGTAACTATCACAAAATGATCACAATTGTTTATACTTTCCAATGATCACTTTTTCGAATAAAGAATTGGATCAAGTCAATTTCAGAGAATTCTTCAATGACAAGAACACCCTCTGCCCTGTTGCTCCTGCTGTTTTTTCCAGGTCAGTGTGAGGACAGGTGTAATAATCAAAAGAAAAACATCCTTCCTCACCTTCGTCATCGCTCCGGCTGGCAGGCACGCTTAGTACTCGCACTGTATCAGGACGAGGTACAGGAAGAGAACCAAAGGAAAGCAGCACAAGGCCTCGGATTTCATCCTCGCCCTCTCGATGTATCAGGAACAGGTACAGGAAGAGAACCGAAGGAAAACAGCACATGTCCTCGGATTTCATCCTCGCCCTCGCGCTGTTTTAGTAGCCCCGGCAAGAATCGACTTCTATTCTATCCATTGAACTACGGGGCTGGAAGACTTTAGATCTCAGATCTTAAGGATTGCGAAATTAAGAAATCTGGACTATTAATGAAAATTGTTGCTCTATTTAGACATCCTGATGGTTTAAGGATTGATTATTTGAATAGATCATTAACAATCTGTCATTCACTCATCCAATCCTTCAGTCCCTTCTCTATTGTTGTGCTGTGCTTGCTTTAACCCGGATTATGCATTAGACTTCGTAGTGAGAGCCTTAAATGGCTGTAATATAGGCACTCGCACAGGTTTTTGCAACGGAAACATATCACCGTTATGATGAGTAGGAAAAATCGAGCAAGCGCCTAGATTGCCCCAACGGGACGCCTTTGGCGTAGTCAGTTAGGGCTCGGAATAGATTTCTAGTGCACAATCCGGGTTTAACCAAAGTTATCCCCAATATGGCACAACACTCATTAATTAAGGTAGTTGGGGTACCTGCTGTAGTGTCTTTTTGCCACCTTATCGTAAATAACCTCTCTTAACTCATCAATATTCTGTTTGTCCCGGGCTGAAACAAATACTGTATCTGACTCATTATTCATAAAAGTAGCCTTCAGCTGTGCCAAATCAACCGGTGGTTCCAATTCATATCGCTTCTGAAATTGGCCATTGATTCGGTCTATCTTATTATAGACCAATAATAGACCAATACCATTGGTTTATCTTCTCCACAGATTTCCAACAGGGTGGTATTCACAATTTCGGTCTGCTCTTCAAAAAATGGATGGCTGATATCCACCACATGCAACAATACATCCGCCTC
>QIMC01000134.1 GCA_003232185.1 Flammeovirgaceae bacterium
GTACATCGTACTTTAAATTCGAAGGTAATTATCAAAAGTACTTTGCTTAAATAGTCATTGAATACAGGGCCCGAAACTGGTTCAATCAAGATCCTTGCCCTTATAATATCCCATATCTACATCCTTCCTCGATTTGACCAAAATGGTCACTTGTCCCACATGATAGGAAAAATGTTCCACCACGTGCACCAGGACAGACACGCCTGAGGAATTATAACCTTGAATGGTGTGCTCGGTGATTAGGTCCGATGTTGACAGTCCTTCAAGTACTGCTTCAATGTCATTTTCCAGTGTGTCGAGCATTTCCTTTAATTCTGAGGTTGGGATGGGTCCTTCTTCGTCAAATTCTTGTTGACGTTTACGATGGTCCGGTGCCCCACCCAATCCACTGATCAACCATTGACGGACATTCCCATTCAGGTGCAACACCAAATTGCCAATACTCACGGTATGGGCATTTGGGCGAAACCAAATTTCTTTTTGATTAAGTTTATCCAAACACTTTCTCAACCTCGGGATGGATTCGTCCAACAAACGAGATCGTGTTTCCTCAATCAGTAAATTTGCAATCTCATTCTGCATAATTTATATCCCCTGTTATAAAATGATACTTCCAAGTCCACCATCTACTACCACCGGTTGACCAACCATGAAGTTTGAATCTGGACTCCACAAGAACATCGCTGTTTTTGCGATCTCAATAGAGGAACCGATTCTTCCTATGGGATGATGACTACCCCATTCTTTAATAATTTCATCTTCGTTCCCATGTTGACCAGCCCCATATCTCAACATGGGCGTATCCACAGACCCGGGACAAATACAATTAACGGATATACCCTCAGCAGCATAATCCAGACCCATTGATCTGCTCAAAGCTATTACGCCACCCTTTGAAGTTGCATAAGCCATTATATTCTTTTGACATCTCAACCCCTGTAGTGAGCTGATATTAACAATTCCACCTCCACCATTATTCCTGATCTCAGGCAATACCTGCTGGCTGACCAGGAATATACTCTTCAGGTTTACATCTATAGTAGCATCCCATGCCTCTTCAGAAGTGGTTTCGACGGTCCCATAGGTTTGCAAGCCTGCAGAATTAGCCAGATACTTTATGGGACCTAGTTGAACTGCTTGATCAGTCATTTTCTTGACACTTGACCTACTGGTTACATCAGTATTACAAAACCTTGCAGATCCGCCCTTTTCAACAATCTTGTCAACTGTATTATTACCTTCAGTTTCATTGATGTCCACAATAACTACCAGTCCACCATGTGCAGCTGCTTCAAATGCAATAGCTTGACCGATCCCAGATGCGCCTCCGGTGACTATTGCAACTTTTCCCTTGATCCAATGTTCGTTCATAAATAGTTATAACTAACTGAAAATATGATAAATATATGGAGTACCTGGTTTAGTTATTTAATTGTCCATTCGCTTTATCTCTACCCAAAATGGGAATATATTTCCATTTTTTGATGTATAAATTGGACGCAAATTTCCCTTCAAATCCGGAAGGGAAACATTCTTCATCTCCAAAATGTCCGTATCTGGTTCACTTACCCTCATCTGATGTATTAAAGTATTGGTTTCTAGAATCATACGCCCACTCTCTTTGAGGGGGTGTATAAATTTAAATTTGAGGTTGTAACGACCTTCTTTGATCTGTACTTTCCAAAAACCATAAATTTGTTCCTGCGCCCAAATACCTCTTTGTCCCTGTGCGTCATTTCTATTTAATATTACTGGATTCTCATGTTTTGTGCCCACAGATATTTCCGGAGGGTCTATTAGGTTCTTCGACATTATCAACTCGCTAAAAATCTGATCCAGTTCAGATTTTAATTCCTCTGCCTTGGAATTATTTACTGTCACGATATTCTTTAGCTCATAGGGATCCTTCATCAGATCGAACAGTTCGAAATCCTCTATGGGGGCATTATAATTAGTGCGTCCAACAAGCTTAAATTGACCCTTTTGCAGGGCAACATTATTATATAACTCAGGATACTTTCTGGTCCAGTTAAAAAATAGTGAACGTTGCTCCCAATTTACCGTCTTACCCACCATTAGTGGCAATAAGTTCTTTCCATCCATAATCCGATCCTCCGGCACTGTGGCTTTGCACACATATCTATGTGCGCGGTGTTGGTTTCGATTTCCTTGACCTTATTTGATATAGTTGGATTTCGAATAAACAATGGAACCCTAATTCCGCCTCTATATACATCACCTTTTCGCCCGCGCATGCCTCCAACATATCTTCTCTGCTGAGGTCCATTGTCAGTAAGGAATATTACCACGGTATTGTCTGCCAGATTTAGGTCGTCCAATTTCTTAAGCAGCCTGCCCACATTATCATCTATATTGGTGACCATAGCATAAACCCTGCGGGCATCTTCAATGTCTTTGGCATTCATTTCAGAAACCCTTCAGTGGGATCTGAGTTTTTGTACATCTCATAATACTTGTCCGGAACCTGTAAAGGCGTATGCGGTGCATTGAAGGATAAATAGCAGAAAAAAGGAGCATCTTGACTATTCTCAATAAACTTCAGGGCCTGATCAGTAAAAATATCAGAACAATATCCCTGATAAGTTTCTTGTTTACCGTTGTGCCACAATACTGGGTCAAAGTAACTCCGGTCTCCTTGGAAGTAGGTGGTAAAATCACCCACTTGTCCCATCCCCCCGGCAAGGTGAATGACTGATTCATCGAATCCCTGGTCCATAGGACGTGAAGGATAATTATCCCCAAGATGCCACTTTCCAAAAATACCTGTTTGATAGTTGGCTTGTTTGAGCATTTCTGCAATGGTTACTTCATTGGTGTGCATGATCGCACCCCCATTATAAGTATCGCGAACA
>QIMC01000462.1 GCA_003232185.1 Flammeovirgaceae bacterium
AGCCTTTACTGCTCCATGTTATATTTCTCACCCAAAACAGGTTTTATGGGCGTTCACCGTAAAATAAAACCAACGGCACAAGAGCGGGTTATATGGGCTGAAGCAGGAGGTGAAGATCTGGTTACATTTAAAACTGAGATCGGCAGACTAGGCGGACTAATATGCTGGGAGAATTACATGCCACTGGCCAGGATGGCCATATACGGTAAGGGCGTGGAAATATACATTGCTCCCACGGCAGACCCAAGAGAGGAGTGGGTTAACACTATGAGACATATTGCTTTGGAAGGGCGGTGCTTTGTACTGGGATGCAATCAGTATATGAAAAAATCCATGTATCCAGAGAAATACCAATTGCTGGTCACCGAAGACATGGGGGAGTTTTGCCCTGGAGGCAGTGTGATCGTTTCACCAATGGGCAAAATCATTGAAGGCCCCTTGTTTGGAAAACTGGATTTTGATGTCAATGGGCACTATTCCAGAGATGATATTTTCGAATTATCTGTTAGGGGTCAACCTGAAATTAAAAAAGAGTAGTCAGCAATAACTGATCTCTACAAAATCAATCCAAATAATCCACTATCCAACTACTTAAGTTCCCGTAAAAAATTGTCAAAGTATTCCTTTGAAAAAATACTAATTATATATAATATTGGCTTTGAAAAATATATAAAATGACTAAATAATGCCTTTGATTTATATTGAATAGAATGTATTTAAAGCGAAATATAGATAAGGAATTGCTTAATTGGAAAGAGGAAGCAGAACGAAAACCATTGCTTGTCAGAGGGGCACGACAGGTTGGTAAATCTTCGTCGATAAGGAAATTGGGAGAAAGTTTTGATTCTTTTTTAGAAGTTAACTTTGAGGAACACAAAAGAGTTCATTCTCTTTTTGAGGGAGACTTAACTCCTCGGGTTTTATGCCAGAATCTATCTGTAATGTTTGATATGGATATTATTCCAGGAAGGACTTTGCTTTTTTTTGACGAGATTCAGTCTTGTCTTCCTGCAATTTCATCTTTACGTTTCTTTTATGAAAAAATGCCTGAATTGCATGTGGTGGCTGCTGGTTCATTATTGGAATTTGCACTGGCAGAAATTCCATCCTTTGGCGTCGGAAGGATACACTTTGTATACATGTATCCCTTATCCTTTGATGAATTCCTCTTGGGGGTGGGGCAAGTCAAGTTATTAGAAATGAAAAGGAAGGCAAATGCGCAAAATCCTTTGACTGTTCCAATTCATGAGAAATTACTTGAACTGTTAAAAAGATTTCTGATCATAGGTGGGATGCCGGAAGTTGTTGGAAAATATGTATCAAAAAATGACTTAAGAGGATGTCAAAGAGTTTTGGATGATTTAATATCCTCAATTCGGATCGACTTCGCAAAATACAAAGACAAAGTGCCATCTTCACGAATACGAGAGGTTTTTGAGTCTATTGTTCGTCAGGGGGGAGGGAAATTTATATATAAAAAAGCATCTCAAAATTTAAATACCATACAAATAAAGGAAGCCCTTAAATTGCTAATTATGGCGGGACTGGTTATTCCGGTAACTCATACCTCCGCAAATGGTATTCCTTTGGGAGCAGAAGTGAATCCTAAAATGCGAAAAATGCTTTTAATGGACACTGGTATTTTTCAGCGAATATTACAGCTTGATATTTCGGAATTGCTTTTTGGTGATGAATTTAGTTTGGTTAACAAGGGAGGTATTGCAGAACAGTTTATTGGTTTAGAGATGTTAAAATATGCATCCTGTTACAATCAGATCGAATTATTTTATTGGCATCGTGAAGCTCTAAACAGCAATGCTGAAGTCGACTATCTAATTCAGAAAAATAATGAGATAGTGCCAATTGAAGTAAAATCAGGTTTGAAAGGATCCATGAATAGCATGTTTTTATTTTTGAAGGAAAAGAATGCAAGATATGGGTGTCGATTGTCTTTGGAAAATTTTTCAGAATACAAAAATATTAGCGTATATCCGCTTTATGCTTTAAGGAACATTATGAATTAGAACATTGAAAATTTGTATATTTTAGATTGCTTATAGTGATCCTGGTTCTAGGGGAAATAACTCAGACCAAATGGGACCACCAAATCTGAAAGTCTATCCATCATGCCTAGGTCAGGGTAAATCATAACTATGATTAATTTCTACTCTAACCAATAACTCCTCGATTTTCCTTAATACTTCCTGGTCTTTACTTCTTTCAAGTTCATATTTTATTTTCATTTATCTATTCATATTCAGCATGATTTTAAAGCTCCTAACATGAACTCAAACTTATTTAATAGTTCTTAGTTAATTAGAAAGGTGATGTACTATATTTGCATCTCAATTTACAAACCCAGGAGAGGTGGGTGAGTGGCTGAAACCAGCAGTTTGCTAAACTGCCGTACCTTTTAACGGGCGTACCTTTTAACGGGTACCGGGGGTTCGAATCCCCCTCTCTCCGCAAATTGAGTGTGAGTGTGAAGTGTGAGTGTGAGTGTGAAGTGTGAAGTGTGAGTGTGAGTGTGAGTACGGAGTTTGAGTTTGAGTTGGGATTGAGACTGTGGATGGGTATGTTTGGTGGAAAAAGAAAATGTTTGATTTTGAGAAACTAACCGTTTACCAAAAGGCCAACAATCTAAACATCACCATCCTTAAGTATTTATATCGAACTAAAATAATAGATCCCTATTTAAAGGATCAACTTAAAAGAGCTACCCTGAGCATTACATTAAATTTAGCTGAGGGAACTGGCAGGGTTAGTAAAGCCGAAAAGAAGCGGTTTTATACTATTGCAAGAAGTTCAGTGTTTGAATGTGTGGCAATTCTCGATGTTTTAAAGGGTTGCCAAATTATGGAGGAAGGGTTATTTAATGAGTTTTATTCTGGCTATGAGGAGTTATCAAAGATGCTCCTTGCCTTATTTCGAAATACTAAAGCGGAACAATCCGCACATTATTTACTCCCCCTCCCGTCGTCTCACACTAAAGGCGTGAGGGTTGCCGGAACTAGTTTAGATTTTGTCAGGAATTGAAATAAGATAAGTGTAATTTTGCCGATTGAGAAAATAGGAATGAGGTGATCCGGGAAATACAGTTCACACTCAATACTCCCCCTCCCGTCGTCTCACGCTTAAGTCGCTGTATGGTAAATGAATTGAATACTTATAACGAATTGTGAAAATTGGATTAAACATTGAGATTGAATGGACGAGTACGGTAGTAACCACACTCTCTACTCCCCCTCACACTCAAACTCAATACGGGGTGTAGCGCAGTCCGGTTAGCGCACCTGCTTTGGGAGCAGGGGGTCGCAGGTTCGAATCCTGCCACCCCGACTT
>QIMC01000406.1 GCA_003232185.1 Flammeovirgaceae bacterium
TTATAAAGACATTACCAATCAAGACTACATTGAATATGTATCCAGTGAACAGATCATAAAATCAATCATCTCTAAAGATGGAGTTGATTACAAAAGATTAATTGATGCCATTCCTTCAAATCCGATCCCAAATTTTGCTTTTGTCAATAATGGCTCCGTAAACGCTATAACTTTCACAAATCAAGCGAAAGCGCTGGGACTTGGTATGCCCAGCCATTCCAATGGGTCGGCCTACGGCGACCTGGATAATGATGGGGATCTTGACCTGGTGGTGAATAATGTGAATATGCCGGTGTTCATTTATAGAAACGAGTCAAATAATATCTTTCCAGAGAATAATTACCTTAAGGTTGTTTTAAAAGGAGAAGGTAAAAACACTCAGGGAGTTGGAGCAAAATTGATGGTTAAAACCGGGAACCAAAGCTATTACCTGGAACAGATACCAACCAGGGGATTTCAATCTACTGTTGATAGCAGGCCCAATTTTGGTTTGGGAAAATCATCCTCAATTGACTCCCTCATAGTGGAGTGGCCGGATGGTAAGGTAACTAAGTTAGCCAGTATCTCAGGCCAGTATCTCAGCAAACACAATCCTTACTATAGATCAACGTGAGGCCACCATAGAAAACTTTATAAATCATACAGTTGCCAGATCTTCTCCACTTTTTACAGATATAAGTCAAGATCTGGATCTGGATTATCAGCACCTGGAAAACAACTTTATTGATTTCGACCGGGACCGGCTCATCTTTCACATGCTGTCTACTGAGGGCCCTAAGATTTGCAAAGGCGATGTCAACGGTGATGGCCGGGAAGATTTTTATATTGGTGGGGCCAAAGATTCTCCAGGCACTCTATTTATTCAACAAAGCAATGGGCGCTTTCAAAAATCTAATCATGCAGTTTTTGAAAGGGATAAAATATCGGAAGATACCGACTGTTTATTTTTTGATGCCGATAATGATAATGACCTGGATCTGTATGTGGCCAGTGGAGGCAACGAATTCCCCTCCAGTTCTTCGGCGTTACTAGACCGGCTATATATCAATGATGGCACAGGGGCTTTCAACAAATCCGCTCAACTACTACCATTATCTAAATTTGAGAGTACTTCAAGTGTTCAGGCTGCGGACTTTGACGGGGACGGGGATTTAGACTTATTTATTGGAATACGCCTGCGGCCTTTCTTGTACGGAGTACCGGCCAGCAGCTATATCTATGAAAATAATGGGAAAGGAAAGTTTGTGAACATTACTGAAGAAATTGCCCCTGGACTCCTGGATATTGGTATGACCACAGATGCTCTTTGGGAAGATATTGACAATGATCAAGACCTAGACCTGATAGTAGTAGGTGAATGGATGTCTATTAAAATCTTTGAAAACAGATCAAATGGAAAGTTGGTGGATATCACAGAGAGCACGGGATTAGCTAAGACTAATGGCTGGTGGAATTGCATCAGGTCAGGTGATTTTGACCATGATGGGGACCTTGATTTTGTGATTGGCAATCATGGTCTCAATTCACGTTTCAAAGCTTCACTGGAAAAACCGGTAACCATGCATATCAAGGAACAGTCGAACAGATCATCAGCGTTTATAACGGTGACAAATCGTACCCTATGCCTCTGAGGCATGATCTAGTAATGCAAATTCCTGGCTTGAAACAGAAGTACTCCAACTACGAGAGTTATAAAGAACAGACAATCCAAAACTTTTTCCCTAAAGAAATAATTGATAAATCGATAATTCTTGAATCCTACGTTTTGGAAAGTTCATTACTAATCAACAACAATGACGGCACATTTGAATTAAAGGCCTTACCAAACGATGCTCAATTCTCTCCTATTTATGGCCTGGCATTGAATGATTTTGATAATGACAACAATTTGGACTTGCTTATCGGAGGAAATTTTTATCGTTCCAAGCCCGAAGTTGGCATCTATGATGCCAGTTATGGCCTTTTCCTAAAAGGGGATGGAAGAACTAATTTTAAGGCTATCACTCCAAAGAAGTCCGGGTTTTTCTCGAAGGGTGAAGTCAGGGATATAATAACCATTAAATCCAAAGGTAGTGATATGGTTTTGGTAGGGAAAAACAACAGTAAAATTCAGGTATTCCAATACAAATAATTAGAAAAAATGTTTGTTAGTTACTGTACAAAACTTCTATTGGTTATCCTATTAGTGGGATGCAACCTGAAAAGCGATTATCAAAAAATGCATGAAAAAGAACTTAGCTCAGGGATAAGGCAGGACAGCCTGTTTTTGGGTATTTCCTTTGGTATGTCAGATACGGATTTCTATAGTCGCTGCGCAGAGCTTAATCAACAAGGCATTTTTCGTCAAGGACCTCAGAGTGCGTCAGTTGAGTTTGATATATTAGAACTTAAGTATAGCGCCAAAATGGTGTTTTATCCCAATTTCCATAAAGATAAAATTTACGAAATACCTGCCACTTTTTCTTACAATGGCTGGGCTCCCTGGAATAAGCACCTATCCGAGGATAGTTTGAGAGTTGAGGTGCTTGAATTGTTCGAAAAATGGTACGGAAAGGGTTTTATCGAAGTCCAAAATCCAGGCAAAAGTACCACCTATGTGAAAATAGATGGGAACCGTCAGATTGAAATTTATGAACCCGAATATGATAATGAAGTTGTAGTACGTTTCACTAATTTGATGGTTGAAAAAATCAAAGAAAAAAAGCAATAGAGTCATTATACGGCTTTGAAAAAGCCCATTCAGTTTAATGAAAATAACAGATTCTCCTGTTACCAAATATTTGTCAATCCATGATTTTGGCATTATTGCGATTACATGCATTGTGCTTTTTCAATGCCAGGACGAACTCAAACCTAACTATAGATTCAAAGAATTGTTAGCTGAACAATCCGGAATAACATTTGCCAATACACTTACCTATGACGAATCCTTCAATATTATTGATCACCTGTATTACTTCAATGGTGGTGGAGTAGGAGTAGGGGATTTCAATAATGATGGACTTCCGGATATCTACTTGATTAGCAACGAAGGTGAAAACAAACTCTATCTAAACAAAGGAGAATTGAGATTTGATGACATTACCGAGAAGGCCGGTGTAGCTTCACCAGGTAAATGGAAAACCGGTGTGTCATTGGTGGACATCAATTCTGATGGATATCTGGATATTTATCTTTGTCGCGTTTCGAAATTACATGATTTAAAAGGACACAATGAGTTATATATCAATAATGGTGACCTGACTTTTACGGAACAATCTGAAAAATACGGGTTGGACTTTACTGGATTTTCTACTCAGGCAGCATTTTTCGACCTCGAAAATGATGGTGATTTGGATATGTATCTACTAAACTATTCTGTACATACCTCCAGATCGCATGGCAATGCTGATCTTCGAAATGATATTGACACATTGGCCGGTGACCGGATCTATCGAAATGATGGCGCTCACTTTACCGATGTGTCGGGAAAAACGGGTATATACCAATCACAGATTGGATATGGTCTGGGTATAGGGTTGACCGATATCAACAAGGATGGATTTATCGACATCTATATTGCCAATGATTTCAATGAAAATGACTATTTCTATATAAATAATC
>QIMC01000346.1 GCA_003232185.1 Flammeovirgaceae bacterium
AAAACAGTTTTTGTCTCAAATAGTTTGCAGCTCCTTTTAAGGTTAGTGATTCAGTAAAGTAATTTCCATCAAAGCCTAGTGAAAAATCACCAGCAGCTGAATTACCTTTATCTACCGGTCCACGAGAAGAATTAAGCGACTTTATATAGCCGCCAAACAGGTAATTTTCATTGCGCTTATTGTTGAAATAACCTTCCAGATAGGTGGTTCCATAATTGCCTATTCCCCCTTTCACATAATTTCCATACAGTTTAGGAAGCGGCTGTTCCTTGATTCGGTTAACCCTGATGTTGGGTCTGAAGGGAGTAGCGGTATAGTCAACGGGGTCAAAAGAGTAAGTTTGTGGTCCCTGGTTTATCTGAAGTGGCAAGGGTGAAACCTTCTCATAACCTCTGTTGGCATCCTCCAGGGTTATTTGTCTTTCTTTTTCTATAATCACTTCTGCGTCCTGTATGGAGCCATCATCTTCCCAGTTTTCATCCTGTGCCATCAAGACTACAGAAGAAAAAATCATTAAGGCTTGAAAAAAAATACTTTTTGTACTAATGCTCATGGCTCCTCAATTTCTATTACTTCAAACTGATCATCTTGCTCTGTGGTATTGTCTACCGGATCTGCTTCCTCCAATTGAGCCAGCTTACTTTTGGCGATCGCTACTATTTCCTCTTCCGGAGCATGCTCAATTATTGATTTCAAAGTTGCCTGTGCTTGAAATATTTCATCCAGTCCAAGGTAGTTATCGGTAATTAACAAGAACGATTGACCCAACCAATAATTATAAGTGCCAAACTTGCTATTCAAATCGTACAGGGTTTCATTGGATTGTTTAAACTTACCCTGTTCAAATTGAATTTTAGCTAGTAAATACTGGGCTTCTGCTCCATGCTCATCTTGAGCTGAATTTAATGTACTCAGAAAGAAGTCAGTGGCAGCTGGTAAATCATCTTGCATATAAGCAGACTTTCCCTGCATCAACATAGACCGGTGTATTGCGTTAGTATTGACTGCTCCCTGGTCCTGAATTAACTGGGCATAGTGGTCGGTTTGAGGGTAATTCTTCACCAGGTAATAACTTTCCATTAAACCAGACCATGCATAATAACGCTCCTTTTTCGTACGGGCAGCAACTTCCAGCTCTTTGTAATTTTCAATGGCATTTGTATAGTCACCCTGGTCAAACCACAAATTCCCTACCCTACGTAAAGCCCGATTGACCTGATCTATCTGATTTTCCTGGATCACCGCTTGATAATATTGTATGGCTTCCTGATCTTGATCCGACCGGTAGTAGCTTTCAGCTATATAAAATTTAGCCTCATATACATTATTGTGGCTAGGGTTAGCTTGAATAAATGCCTGTAATTTAGCTATAGCATTTGGATAGTTTTCATTGAGGTAAAGATTGACCGCTGACTCATACTCGATATTAGCCAGGGAACTACTACCCGGATTGGCTTTTTTATATTTATTAAAATAGACATCAAATTCAGAGCTTCTACCTAATAGGCTTAGTGTCTCCTGCAACCCAATCAACGCATCCTGAGCACTTTCATGGTTGATATGTTCATCCAGCACTGTTTGGTAATCTTTCAATGTTTGATCATATTTTTTGATATTGTAAAAGGCCAGTGCTCTCTTAGTATAAGCAAATGGGACCAGGTTGCTTTTGCTATAATTTTCAATTACGCCGGTAAACCCGGTAACAGCTTCCTGGTATTTGTTGGTTTCAAGGTCGAGCTGTGCCCTCTGGTAGGCTGCATTATCAGCGAAGCGAGACTTGGGAAACTGATTTACTACCGTGGTGAAATTGTTTCTTGCATTATTTTTGTTTCCCTGAATACTCAGTACCGTACCTTTCTGTAACAATGCATAGGCCTGATCATGACTTTTTCTGGCAATGGCCTGATCATATCGCTCAATGGCTGTGTTGTAATCTTTTAGGACATAGTAACAATCTGCGATTCGAATTAGGGCATCATCGTAAAATCGTTTGTTATTGCTTTTGTATTCCTGAAGGAAGCTCGTGAATTCTTTCAGTGCCAGATCGTATTTCTCTGTATCCATACCTGGCTCTAATATACTTCTCATGCTGCTGCTGGGACTGATTAGCAATGACCGCCTGGTAAGAATCAATTGCCTTTGGGTATTTCCTTCCGATCGAATATGCCTCAGCGGACCAGTAATTTGCCAATAATACTATTTCCTTATCAATAGGATGCTGAAGTGATTGCTCAAACATCTGCACCGCATTGGCATACTTACTTTGGTTGAATGACTCTGTCCCTTTAAAATAGGTTACTTTTTGATAAGCTGTTTGTGCCCTCACACTCTTGTTATCAATTTTTTCAAGGTGCTCAATTGCCTGGATGTAGTTGTTGGTATTTAAATAGGCTTCACTCAACAGATCTTCTGCTTCATTTTTAAATTCACGTTAGAAACATTTCCAATCCATCGATGGCTTCCGAATAGTTTCCTAACTCGTATTGTACCTTAGAGTACTTAAAGCTTGCTGCTTCCTTTATCTCCTGATTAAAGTTGTCCTGACCGGCTTTATGAAAAGAAGATACCGCATAGTTTAGGTTTTTCTGTTGGAGGTAAATATTCCCCTGATAATAGGAGGCAAACTGCCCTACTTCTTCATCCCTGGAGGCCAGAACTTTGAATTTATCCAGTGCTGTATCATAATCTCCGTCCAGATATTGGGCATAGGCCAGGCATAGGCCAATTTATATTGGATATCGGATGATAGTATTTTTTTAGTTTTCTCCGTATAGATTTCGTAGTTAATTGCCGCCTTCTGGTAATCTCCATTGAAATAATACGCTTCCCCAGCCAACAAGTACAGGTCATTGACATTCTTTAAAGAGTTGTCCTGTAAAATTTGGGTGGTGTATTCCAGGAGCTCATCAAACTTCCCTTGCTTATAATAGACATTGGCAATCATATAGGGAGCCAACGAGGCGAAGGCCTCATTTCTCTCGGCTCGCTTGAAGTCAACCAATGCCTGATCGTAAGCCTCATTCCGATATTCAATATATCCTGCATAGTAACTTGAGGCGG
>QIMC01000339.1 GCA_003232185.1 Flammeovirgaceae bacterium
ATATAAATTTCTCTACCCACAATCAAGCCATTGTCGCATTGCAAAAATGGGGATTTAATGTTTCCAAAACCTACAAAAAGTGTGCAAATATTGAAGAGGTGATGGATTATATTGATCACTGGCAAATACTTCGCTTTGAGCTGCCTCTGGAAACAGACGGCATTGTTATCAAAGTAGACAGTTTTGAAGATCAGCAGAAATTAGGTTTCACTGCTAAAAGTCCACGATGGGCAATTGCCTATAAGTATAAATCCGAGAACCAGCCTACGGTACTCAACAGCATCTCTTATCAGGTAGGTCGGACCGGTGCAATTACACCTGTGGCCAATCTAGCTCCGGTGCAACTGGCAGGTACTACTGTGAAACGAGCATCATTACACAATGCAGATGAAATTGAAAGGCTGGGATTAAGGGTTGGAGATACCGTGTTTATAGAAAAGGGAGGAGAAATAATCCCAAAAGTTACTGGTGTGGATATCCAAAAACGAAATGCAGATAGCAAGCCGGTGTCATTTATTACAGAGTGTCCAGAGTGTGGTTTTACCTTAGAAAAGCAAGCTGGAGAAGTACTACATTATTGCCCGAACCTGAAAGAGTGCCCTCCGCAAATCAAAGGCCGAATTCAACATTTTGTTCATCGCAATACTATGGATATAGATAGCCTGGGAGGTCGTACTATCGAACTACTTTTCGATATGGGTTTGGTTAGAACACCTGCCGATCTTTATCAATTGACCTATCAGGATGTATTCAAGCTGGATGGATTTAAAGATCTATCCAC
Organism: Flammeovirgaceae bacterium; assembly: GCA_003232185.1. Classification (GTDB taxonomy): domain Bacteria; phylum Bacteroidota; class Bacteroidia; order Cytophagales; family Cyclobacteriaceae; genus SZUA-3. The sequence goes on from QIMC01000339.1 coordinate 782, forward strand.
CCGAAACCTTCTTGAGGGAATTGAAAATTCTAAAAAGACCCACTATCCTAAAGTTTTGTTCGCATTGGGAATTAGATACGTTGGAAAGACGGTAGCAGAGAAACTTGCTATGCACTTCAAGAACATAGATAACTTAGCTGCAGCGTCCATAGAGGAGCTGGTTGAAGCGCCCGAAATTGGAGAAAGAATAGCGATGAGTATCCAATCGTTCTTTAAGGATTCCGATAATCAACATCTTATTGCTCGTTTAAAAGAAGCCGGACTGTCTTTTGAAGTAAAACAAGAATCTGTAAATTTGACAAGTGAGCAGTTATCAGGAAAATCCTTTGTGGTTTCTGGAGTCTTTCAATCATTCGGACGGGAGGAAATAAAAGACACCATCAAGCAGCATGGAGGGAAGGTACTGAGCGGAATAAGTAAAAAACTGGATTTCTTATTGGCCGGAGATAAAATGGGGCCGGCCAAGCTAAAAAAGGCTGAGAATCTTGGTATAGCCATAATTTCAGAACAGGAATTAATCTCTATGATAAAAGGTAATGGCAGTAATCCATAGAAATTTACTACAAAAACAGACCAAGCGACTGCTATCGGAGAACCAGAATTCGAAGACGACAGTCAATTATACTAATGCTAAATCTATTGGTGTACTGTTTACACAATCAAATCGCAATAAATATCAAGCCATCAAGAGTCTGGTAACACAATTTGAAAAAGAAGGCAAACAAGTAACGGTATTGTGCTATCTGGAAAAAGGAGTTGAAAATTACGATTTCCGATATGACTATTTCACCAGTAATGACGTAGGTTTGTGGGGTAAAATGCAATCCCCGATCGCTTTGAAATTTGCTCAACAGTCCTTTGATTACCTATACTACCTTGACCTAAAAGAAAACATCTATTTAGAGAATGTATTAGCCATGAGCAAAGCAAGTTGTCGCATTGGTTTTTACAAAAGGAAAAATGATGACCTGCTGGATCTTATGCTGAACTTCAATGCAGAATATTCAATAGAGGAAGCTATTGATCAAATTTTATTTTATACCAGAAAATTAGGTAGTCATGGGAATTAGGTTTAGTGGTACCGGTGTTGCTTTAGTTACACCATTCAACCAAAGAGAAGAACTTGACTTGGAAAGCCTTGGCAAGCTGCTTTTGCATACCAGTGAAGTAGATTATTGGGTAATTAATGGTACCACCGGCGAATCTCCTGTACTTACTGAATCAGAACGAAATAAAATCATTCAGTTCGTGAATAAAAATAATCCCCGGAACGGAATATGCCAATAATGATCGGGATCGGAGGAAATAATACCCAAGCGGTCCTTCAGCTAATAAAAATTACGGATTTTTCAAGTATACAGGCTATATTATCCGTCTGCCCGTATTACAACAGGCCTACACAGAAAGGACTGTTTCAACATTTCTCCGCCATAGCCGACCACAGCCCAGTGCCCGTTTATGTTTATAATGTTCCAGGAAGGACTTCATGTAATATTGAAGCAAACACCATACTCCGACTGGCACAGCACCCAAACATTCACGGTGTAAAAGAAGCTTCTCTCGACCCAGTTCAATGGCAAGCTGTTGGACAAAACAAACCTGATGATTTTCAATTGATATCTGTATTATTAAGCAGGGAGGATCCGGTGTTATTTCAGTTATGGCCAATGCTGTTCCAGAGATAATGACTAAAATGGTGAATGAGGCACTAAACCATCAATGGTATGAGGC
>QIMC01000202.1 GCA_003232185.1 Flammeovirgaceae bacterium
TATTGATGATTTTCCGAATGGTGGAGCGGCTCACCCCAAACTTTTCGCCCAGATAGCTTTCGGGTTCCAGAGTCCGGGGTAAATCATTGTACTGGGAAATATGATCCAGTATTTTATTTGAGACGGATTGTATCAGAGGGCTGACTATGGACAAACGTTTTTTAATCATTGGATTCTCTGTTAGTTCTGGTAAAATTAAACAGTTTCCGGTAATAAATAAGGTGCCCGGTACATTTTGGTAAGGTTTGGTAAGGTATGTATCGGCTTCCGGATCATTCACAAATTTTAATTTTACATTAACGTGATTAATTGAGTGGAATACCACATCGAACAGCCCAAGATTCCCACATACCGGAGAGTTCTCTGACTACATCAGGATTCTGCATGGCAAGGTCGTGAAGCTCAGTTTTGTCAATATCAAGGTCATATAGTTCCCACGGTTCTTCAGCCGATGGGGTCACCATTTTCCACTTACCTTTTCTGACAGCCCTATGTCCTCCTTGGTATGTCTGCCAATACAAGCCTTCGTGTCCTTCTCTTTTCTTTCCCTGAAAAATCGGTAACAAGCTCTTTCCTTCCATCGGCAATATATTTTTATCACCATAACTTGAAGGATATTCTGCTCCTGCTACATCCACAAAAGTTGCCATTATATCGATTATGTGTCCAACCTGATCAGTAATATGTCCTCCATTCTTAATCACTTGAGGCCAGTAAGCGATCAATGGTGTATGAATGCCCCCCTCATAGTCCCATGCTTTAAATTTTCTAAAAGGGGTGTTGCTTGCATTGGCCCATGGTGGATCTACAGAACGATATGATTCTACCGGTCCCTGGTGTAAAATTGGCGTCTCCTGAAGCGCCCCCATTATCTGAAAGAAAAATGATCAAGGTATTGTCCTCTTCTCCCATTTCGTGCACCTTAGACAAGACACGCCCGATATTTTGGTCCATCCGGTCAATCATAGCCGCATATACAGCCATTTTCAGGTCCCATTCTTCCTTGTTTTCTATATCTTCCCAACTTGCTACTTCCGGATCGCGCTGAGGAAAGCCCCAGGTATCATCAATCAATCCCATCCTTTCCATGCGTTGGTATCGTTCCTCTCTAAGCTTATCCCAGCCGACCATATATTTTCCCTGGTATTTGGCAATATCCTCAGGCCAGGCGTGCAATGGATAGTGTGGGGCTGTATAGGCCAGATAAAGAAAAAACGGTTTGTCTTCCTTATCATTTTGACTTAGATATTCAAGGGCATAATCGGTGAATGCATCTGTTGTGTAAAAGCTATCATCCTTTGGGGAATAAGGCAAAAAGGTCTGATCATCAATAGCCCAGTTCCGCCAATGAGGCCATTCCCTAAAGGGTTTACGTCCGGGATTTCCTTCCCCGGGACGCTGAGGTCCGGGATTGAAATAATTGCTACAACCATCGGTAAGACCATAATAATGCTCAAAGCCCCTTTCGAAAGGTATCTCCAGCGCATGCCACTTACCAGTCATCATGGTTCTATATCCTGCGTTTTGAAGAACTTCAGCCAACGTAACACTATTTTTCATTACTTCCGGCGTATTTGTATATACGCCTACTTGTTGAGAATACAACCCTGTTAGAAGTGAGGCCCTTGACGGAACACAAATAGCATTATTATAAAACTGTGTAAAACGTAGTCCCCCTGCTGCAAGTCGGTCTATATTAGGGGTTTGAATTTCTCCTCCATAGCAACCAATATCCGAATACCCCATGTCATCAGCCATAATAAGAATGATATTAGGTTTTTCTATGATCTGTTGTTGTTTTGCATTACAGGCCATCATTAATCCCAGTAAAACCAAACCAAAAAGTTGCTTGATGTGAGTCGATCTAATCATAAACTTAAGAATAAAGCCAGCCCTAAGCATAATAGAAAAGGGCTGGCTTTCGTAAGGTATTCTCTTACAAGATGCAATCTCTCCACCCAATTCCCTAAGGTAAGTTGAACCCGTGCTAACAATGCTTCAGCCGCAGGTTTGGTAGCCCCTGCCATAATCACTGGACTGATCCGGAAGATTGGCAATTGCGAATAGAAAGTTGAGTTAGTTTAGCTATCCATTATATATAGTTTCACGAAATATTCTGTCATTTATTCAGGGAATAAGATGTAATAAAATAACATAAAATTTAGTTTAATGCTATTCAATATGCGGAAAGGATAGTACCCACATTCATTTTAGCCGCCTGTGTGTTTTATTTTCCAAAATCATTACCAGGTGTTCGCCGAATCGTTTTCCGAGTTCCAATTGTCCTTTCGATGAATAATGAACTTTATCATCCCACTTCTCTAAATCATCAGTTTCTACTAAGAATGTATTAGCTATGTTTTTGATAATCATTTCTTGCGCTTTGCGGACGACATCCAAAGCTGGATATCTTGCTACAGGAGGATTAATCCTCCCAAAGAGGATCGGCAAATTAGAATTTTTTGAATCAATTCTAATTGAGTCAATTAGGTTTTTGAAGTTTACATAATAATCCACTCCTGCCTCTGGAATTCGAGCATCTCTCTCTCCCTGCATCCAAAGCAAGGCAATTTTCTTATGCTTTACATGTTGTAAAATGCTGTCTGTTTTATCAATGAAGGCTTGATACATATTACCAAACAACTCCGGAGTACCGGTAACTTTAGCTTTTATTGAGTCATAGTCTGGTGCCCAATCAAGCATCGATGCTCCCCCTATGGCGTACTTTATTAGAATAAACTTTTGATCAGGGTACTTAGTTGACAATACGGGGCCAAATTGATCGGTGGGGAGCGCCTTAAAACCTGGCGACATCCCATAATTGTAGTATTTGATATTTTCCGGTAATGAGGAATTGCCAATATCATCAATTTTACCTGCACCAACCATATTAGATTGGCCTCCCATTAATATTACATAATGCGTTTTACTACAACCAAATATCTGAAAACAAAAAAGAACTACAAGTAAAACGTTTTTCATTTTGTAAGTATCAAGTTTTACATACGAATTAATTATTGACCTCATTTTTGTCGCTGTCATAAATCAGCCAGGTAAGAGGTCTATTGTTAATGGCAATCAGCAGATATTTGTTTCCATTAAATGTTAAAGATTCGATTTTTCTTACTTCACCATCAATGGAAAGGCCGGTCTCATGATTTTTAGTAAGCTGAAAGCCATCTTCCCCATTGATCATGAGCGAACCTTTATCTGCACTATATCGACCCTCCTGAGCTGATGAAGCATAAAAATTACCACCAGTCAATAGGTCTTTTAATCCATCATTGTTCGCATCAAAGAGGTGAAAATCCTGCAAAAAACTAAATTGCAGTTCATTAGGGAATGGAACGAACTTGAACTTCGAGCCTGAGTTTATGAAGACTCCGGACCGCATCTCGACCGCAGTAAGTTTTTTCGATTCTTGAAGACTAGCTCCAAATATGTCAGTTACGGATGCACCGGCATATGCTCGATTTGACAAGAATTTCTTCTTCACTGAAACCAATTGTTTGGTCAGGTCCGCTTTGGTTGGGAAAACTGATTCACGCCCATCCCTGTGATAGGTGAGGATTTGATCAAGTTTCCCGTTGAGGTCTAAGTCACCAACATAAAGAATAACAGGTTCTTGCTTGCTTGCCCGGAGTTTTGAATTAAGTCCCAGGTTGCCCGCCATAATATCCAGATCACCATCCCCATCATAATCAATCGGTTGGATGCATTTCCACCAACCTGAGCTATGCTCAATCTCCTCTTTTTTGTACGCGCCATCAGTCCATTTCAGAATGCTGATGTTCATCCATTCGCCTGCAAGCAGGAGTTCGGGAAACCCGTCCATATCCAAATCCGCTAATTCCACATCATTGATCATGCCAATCCTCCCACTATCTGGCAATAGATAAGAAACGTCGCTAAATTTTTGACCATTTTCATTCTTAAGTAAGTAGCTTCCTGGAATTAGCCCATAATTCCAGGGTACCGTCAGGCTCCCTAAAAACAAGTCGTCCCAACCATCTTTATTGAAATCAACTACCGTCACACATGATCCATTCTGGTAAACACCAGGAAAAGCATCGGTTATTTTCGTAAAATTGCCGGAACCATCGTTAAGATATAGTCTGGGTTGACGGTGTCGGGATTCCCCATCGAATTCGTTCCCGCCACTGACCACGATCAAATCCAGGTCTTGGTCCTTGTCAAAATCGAAAAAAATGGCATCTACGTCTTCGGTAATTTTGTCATTCTGGAAATCAGCCTGGTTGTACTGCCTGAAACCATTTGCATGCTGAATATATAATCTGCCTGCCTGGTGTTTTGCTCCGCCTATAAAAAAATCATCAAGACCATCAGAATTCACATCTGCCACGGTAAGCGCGGGGCCCTCGGTTGAGTTCATGTGCGGAATTAAGGGTTCGCGATTAAACTCTATAAAGGTGTTTTCCTGGTGGGAATAATCCACTCCCAGACTCTCCGATGAGA
>QIMC01000395.1 GCA_003232185.1 Flammeovirgaceae bacterium
AGATAATTCTGATGTATTCACTAATATGGAAAAAGGACACGCTAGTAATAGAAGAGCGTCCTGAATTCATAAGAGATCAGCAGGGAAATCCGGGATTGGAGCGTCAATTCACATTGGATGGAAACTCGAGCAACGTCACTGTTTTCTTATCCGATCAGTCTGATCCGGTTGAGATCAGGCTTAATGATCGTACAACAATCCAATCATATTTTGATCCTTTACCAGATCAAGTGAAACAGGAAGCCATATCGATATCTGAAGATGTAGGTAGGTATTGGTTACAAAAATCAGACTGTTTCACCTGTCATGAATGGAATGAAAATACCGTAGGGCCCGGATTTCAACAAATTGCTGATCAATACCCCTTAGAAGATGAAATAATAGCGCAGTTGGCAATAAAAATCAGGGATGGAGGATCCGGAATTTGGGGCAATGGAATCATGAACCCTCATCCAAATCTTGGAGAAAAGGACATTAGGTCAATGGTACAGTTCATTTTGTCGTTAAGAACCAGTAACAAGCCAACAATAACTTCTACAGCCACTCCCATACCAAATCCTGATAATTCAACTATAACACCAGTGCATCCTGGTTATGGGGCATCTTTAGTTGGGGTTCATCCTAGCTATGATCTTACCACTATTCATCCGGATGGAGTAGAATTTCAGGTAGGTGGTATGGCCTTCATGCCAGATGGACGCATGGTGGTCGCCACCTGGACTCCGGAAGGGTTCGTCTATATGCTCAGCGGCGTAGAAACCGGTGACCCTGATCAGGTTGTGGTCAAACGCATTGCCTCTGGGTTGGCAGAACCTTTGGGAGTTGAAGTTGTTAATGGCAGTATTTATGTACTTCAAAAACAGGAACTTACCCAGTTGATCGACCTGGACGGAGATGATATCATTGACGAGTACCGGGCTATTTGCAACGGCTTTGAAGTGTCCACAGATTTTCATGAATTTGCCTTTGGGCTGGTATTTAAGGATGATCATTTTTACTGTAATTTGTCAATACCAATGCGTTTGATGGACAAAGAAAAACCATTGCCAGATCGTGGTCGGACAGTTAAAATAGCAATGGATGGCTCCTTTGAATGGATTACCCACGGCCTTCGTCAACCCAACGGTATAGGAATTGGCATCGAAAATGAACTGTTTACCACCGATAATCAGGGTCAATGGTTACCGGCCAATAAGTTTATTCATGTACGCTCAGGGGATTATCATGGTATGAATTGGGTGTTGCCAGATTCGTTGCCCATACAAGAGATGGTACCACCGGTCCCCAACACGAAATTGCCAATTCTCCCTCAGAACCTTCTTTAATGCAAGACGGACCATATGCCGGACAGATGATCTATGGAGATGTATCCCACGGCGGGATCAAAAGAGTATTTCTTGAGAAAGTCAATGGATCTTACCAGGGAGCTGTTTTCAGATTCACTCAAGGATTAGAAGCGGGAGTCAACCGAATCCGATGGGGGCCAGATGGAGCACTGTATATTGGTGGTATAGGAATGATTGGCGGATGGTCCTGGAAGGAAAAACGGCATGGATTGCAACGGATGAAATACAATGGAAATACCACATTCGAAATGCTTCAAGTACAGGCAAAACCCAATGGCTTTGAAATTCAATTTACCGAGTCCCTGGATTCAAACTCCGGCAATTCACCCGAAGCATATAATTTACAACAATGGTGGTATCAGCCTACTAAAGATTATGGCGGACCCAAGATGGACTTGGAAACACTAAAGGTGAAATCCATAGAAATTTCTCAAGACCGTACCAAGATATATTTGGAACTACCTGGACTTAAAAATAAACATGTGGTATATTTAAGATTGTCAGATCAACTAAAAAGTTCTACAGGGCAAAGCCTCTGGTCATCTGAAACCTGGTATACCTTAAATAACATTCCCACCGAATAATCAAAAACAATATGAGTACAGGAAAAATAAGCCGACGAAAGTTTGTAACCAACACTTCTACCATTGCTTTAGGAATGGCAACTACCAATCCTCTATCTGATCTAAAGTTATTTTCAAAACAACCGCCATCTAAGATTAAGATTGCAAAGGTTGATTCCAATTTTGAACGCGAACCACTGATCACTCCCTATAGGTTCAAAGGAAGTGGCGTTTCAGAAATCTGGCAAGCGGTGGCACGCCTGGAATCTGAAGAAGGATTAACTGGAATTGGTCTGGGTACTCAAAGCGTGTTGTGGTCGGATTCCAAAGTTTTTTTCAAGCATTCTGAAAATGGTGGAAATGCATTGATGTACGCTATGACTGAAAGAGCACTACAAATGGCTCAAGGAACTTCCTTTACTAACCCCATAGACTTACTGGATCAGTTGTTTCCTGAGGTTTGGGAGTATGGTAAAAAGATTACCGGAAATCCGGATTTGCGTAAGACCTTTGCATTGAATGCTCTGGTTAGTGTGGACAACGCAGCCTGGCAGCTTTACTCTTTCCACAACAATATAAATACTTTGGATGAACTAATTCCTGATCAATATAAGCCTGGATTGTCCTATCGGCACCAGAAGGTGGCCAGTATTCCCGCGTTTAGTGTGGGTACTTCAATATCAAAATTAAGGGAGGCGGCCGATGAAGGTTATTTCATTATGAAACTAAAAACAGGTTCACCGGGCAACCAAAAGGAAATGATTGAGCAGGACATCAAGTTTCTTACCGATGTACACAATCTTTTACGTGACTATGAAACACCACATACCAAGGATGGCAGAATTCCTTATTATTTCGATGCCAATGGCAGGTATGAGATGGAGAGCCTGTTGAAATTCATTGACCATGCCGATAAGATTAAAGCCGTGGATAGAATTGCTGTAATTGAAGAGCCATTTGATGAATTCAATGAATCTTATGTGGGAGATTTGGGGGTTCGTATTGCAGCAGATGAAAGTGCCCATACTGAGCAAGATGCCGCCCGCCGTATTGAACAGGGTTATCAAGTGATGGCGGTAAAGGCCATTGCAAAAACGCTGAGTATGACCATGAAAATCACTCAGTTGGCGCATGAAAGAGACATCTCTTGTTTCTGTGCAGACCTAACAGTCAACCCCATACTGGTGGATTGGAACAAGTCGGTTGCGGCCAGGCTCAGTCCATTCCCGGAAATGGATATTGGTTTACAGGAAACTAATGGTCACCAGTACTATAGAAACTGGGAAAAAATGATGAGCTATC
>QIMC01000420.1 GCA_003232185.1 Flammeovirgaceae bacterium
TTCCGATACTATAATGAGTATCGCCAAAAATAATAAAATTGATGAATCAAAAATAGCCCTCATTGGAGGTTCTAAAGGAGGCGAATTAATTCTAAATTTAGCCAGCAGATTCAATCAATACAAAGCAGTTATTGCAATGTCTACATCAAATGTTAGCTTCCCTGCTCATACTTGGTCGGCAAATACTTCTTCTTGGACATATAAAAACAAAGAAGTTTCATATGTCCCTGCATCTTTTGAAACAATATCACCAGCATTAAAAGGTGATCATTATGCAGCTTTTAGTATTATGCTTAAAGATAAAGAAGCTGTGAAAAATGCAGAAATTCAAGTAGAAAATATAAATGGTGCTATCTTGATTATGTCAGGTAAAGATGATGACCAATGGCCTGCAACATCAATGTCAAACAGAATAATAGAAAGATTAGAGAAACACGATTTTAAATATTACAAGGAACACATAATACTGAATGGAGGACACGTAGAGCCTTTAAAACATTTTAATTTAGTGTATGATTTTTTAGAAAAATATCTACCTACTGAATAGCCAGTTGCTAACACTGTATAAAAATAATAGCGGTTATAGTGCTAAAATCAAAGGTCATATCTTTGAACAAAGTTTAGTAATAAATTGGAAGATTCGTGCCTTAAAATCGGCTACTATTCATAGTGTGCCAAGAATCAACCACGGCAATAAAAGGTTGAATGCTGTAAATAAGATGATGGTAGGTCCATCAGAGTCGTTGTATAGGCAATGGCCCTAAACCACCTAAAGGTGCTGAGATTAAGAGTTTTGGTACTGAGCGTTTAGGAAAAGGTAATCCACGAGGTTATTAGGTATGAATAAAGGAGTTGAACGTAAGTGAACCACCGAAGAGGTGTCGAGAAGTAGGAACCTCCAGTCAAAAGCTACGAAGTATGATACGAAGTGAAAAGTAGTGTTTGAAAGAACATTGATTACAGAGATAACCTATTTATTTTCTGTAAGGCTGGCGTCATTCAGGTGGCAAGAACTTTATTTAGGCTTATTTATGGAACTTGGGAAGCTACATATAGATGCAAAGGGAAATGAACGATAGGAACGACCTAGAGGCAGAATACCGAAGTTGTGTGTAGTGGCAGATTAACCCGTAGTAGCGATGAAGGTTCTGTAAAGGAATTAGAGCAAAGGGGTTAAGTTGTACCGTTGCATTTTATTAACCAACTCAATAAAATGAGGATGAATTTATGGAATGAAACAAAATCAATACCGATAAGTCGCCAAATGGTTTGGGAGGCTTATCAAAAAGTGCGTTCTAGCAAAGGTAGCGCTGGTGTGGATGAGATTAGCATGCAAGAATTTGATGCAAATCGCAGTAAACACTTGTACAAACTATGGAACCGAATGGCATCAGGGAGCTATTTTCCTCCACCAGTCAAAGAAGTAGAGATACCGAAAAAGGATGGAAGCATCCGGAAATTGGGAATACCAGCTATTAGCGACAGGGTGGGGCAAATGGTAGTTAAACTGTTTATAGAACCAAGAGTAGAGGCAGTATTCAGTCCAAATTCTTACGGTTACCGACCAGGTAAAAATGCCCATCAGGCATTGGCTAAGGTACGTGAAAACTGTTGGAAACAAGACTGGGTCATAGACCTTGACATCAAAGGTTTCTTTGACAATATAGACCACAACAAACTGATGCTAGCAGTAGAGAAACACGTGCCCGACAACTGGTACACCAGTATTGCGCTCAGGAAGATGCGATTATGGTTGGCAGAAACACCGCTCACTATGACGATCCGGAGTTGACAGTAAGACATTGGCACGGAAGGAACCCCACACGAATTGTTTTGGACCCGAACCTGGTACTTAGCAACAAGTTGAAACTGTTTGACAACGTGGTTCCGACCTGGTGTTTCAATTGCCTTAGGAGTGAAGATGAAACCAACTTAAGATATATTAAATCACCCAAAAATGGATTCTTGGAGTTTATCTGGCACGAATTATATCAAAGCGTAAAAAACTATTGGGATGAAGCACGGGTATTTTCCACCACTAAAAAATTTGGCAAAGGGATAAAAGCCCCATTCATTTCAAGTGATCATCAGGAAGAACGTTCGATATCAGGAGACCTACTTAAAATTTATTTCAATCTTAATGCATCGCATTGATATTCCGTCGACTGCAGACAAGGAGCAAAAGTTCAAAGCACTTCTTCTCCAGATTGAGTCACTGGTTTCCAGTGAGCCTGACCTAATCACCAATTTATCGAATATAGCTGCCGCCATAAAGGAAGGATGTGGATATTTCTGGGAACATAGAAAAATGATTGTAGTCCCCGATGTTGAAAAATACCCGGGGCATATCGCCTGTAATGCTGCATCAAAATCAGAAATAGTGCTGCCAGTAGTTAAAAATGGGGAAGTCATTAGGATTTTGGACGTGGACAGTGAAGTGTTGGATGATTTTGACCAGGTAGATCAATGGTTATTGAGAGCGGTGGTGGAGATTGTGAGCAGGATTTAAGCAATTATGATGAGTTTTGTTTTTTTCTACGAAATGCTGAGTTGGAGCGTTATAAATTCCCAATTTCGGCTTTTGACCACAAAGCGAGCGCATGGAAGACATCAATAATTTTATTTTTGTACAGCCTTACTTATTTGGGTGTAAATACTGATAAATTACCAGCATAGAAACAAGTTCTGGACAAGGAAAACAAAGTACTCCTGAATTCAAGAATATTCTCTCAAGAATCAATCTACGAAATATATCTAAACTCCTGCGATTTGTATCTGAAAGCCACTTTTTTATAGGTCATTTTTGCACTATTAGTAATTTTAAAAAATAAAAAAATGACAATTTCAAATTTAAAAGTAAGAGAAAATAAAGTTTCTTATCTAAGTAATGGTGTTAAAATTTATGCAAATGTTTTCATTCCTGAAGACTATAAAAACAACGAAAAAAGACCTGCCATAGTTATCACTCGTCCAGGAAGTGGAGTAAAAGAGCAAACAGCAGGGTTATATGCCCAAAAATTTTGCAAACAAGGTTTTGTAACTCTGGTTTTTGACCCCAAAGGTTTTGGCGAAAGTGAAGGCACTTCTTGTCTGGAAAACCCATATTCTATTATTGA
>QIMC01000338.1 GCA_003232185.1 Flammeovirgaceae bacterium
TGAACGCCGCCTGATCGCTGTATGAAGGCAATCAGTGCCCCTACCAGGGCACTAAACATGATGGTTCTGGTATTGCCATCATTTTTAAAGACATCAACCAGTGCTTGAATAGTGGCAGTTGTTCCTAAAAGTAAATTACCGCCATTTAGGATCACCCAACCAAGCCAGATCCCAAAGAAGAGGGCTATGAATACTTGTTTGGTTCGAATGGCCAGAAAAATAGCCAAAACTGGTGGTAGGAGCGACCAAAAGCCAAAATGTTCCATCTCAAATGCTTTTACAGATGCCCGGTAGCATCAGTGGCGTAGCCGTTTTCTCCATATTTATTACAGTTTATTAAATGCCTCCAACCAGGCTTCTTTCATAAGGAAAGCACCTGCAATAGAAGGATGTACCCCATCTGGACACCAGTGGCTCACCGGGGCTTGTTCCAGGGCTTCGTCAAAAACTTGTTGGTATGGAACAAATGATGCGTTGAAATCTGTTGCAATCTCTTTTACCATGCGTTGATAAGGGGGGAAGCCATCCGTCCATGCAGAGGTAATGGCAGTTCCTCCGGTAACTGCAAACGGCTCTCCAAAAATTATTTTAATATCCGGTATTTCATCCTGGGTTCGTTTTAAAAGAGCTCTCAGGTCACTATTGAAGGTTTCCGGTGTTCCACCATAGTCTGACCTCAGCGTATGCCAGAAGTCATTTACCCCAATCAGAATACTGAGTACCTGAGGCTGGATTTGGAGGCAGTCATCTTCCCACCGGGCGGCCAATTGATGCACTTTGTTGCCGCTAATCCCCCGATTATAGCATTTAATTTGATCTACAGGATGGTGTGCCAGTATCTCTGCCACAATTTGATAGACATAACCGTTGCCCATACCGCCGGTGTTATTGGCATAATACCTGGAGCGGTCCCGTCCGGCATCGGTAATGCTGTCGCCCTGGAACAGAATAGTGGTTCCTTTTGGGACTGCCTGCATGGAAATAGAATTAGCCAGGCTAGGGTGAGATACTCCTAATACCCCAAGAGGACTTAACGCTACATATTTTAAAAACTGACGACGTTTATCATTTAGCTTGCTTACCTTCATTTTATTATTTGAGTAGTGGTCTCAATATCGCAAGAAATACTTTAATACCAACAGTCTTGAAAAACTATCTGTTTATCTCTTTATTTCTATGTTCCGGGGCTTATGCACAAAACATAGACACGGTTGGAATGTTATCCGGAAAAACCTATCAGCTTTCCTACGAAACTGAAAAGGACATACTTTCTGACTTTTTATCTTCGGCAAATATTTACGAGCGCTAGAACTATCGGATGGAAAATTTGGGAAAGCCCTCCATATTAAAAATGGATGGTCAATAGCCCAGGGTACCAGCAATGAATCGGGCATTGATTTAGACCTTACTGTGGCCACCATGTGGGGAGACTGGCATACCAAGCCCCACTATTGGGGAGCAGGGAAGTTCTCAGGTGAAAGAGGTACCATCGCATTTTGGGTTAAAACTGCAGACCTGAACCCTGGTCTGGTTTTTATTCAAGGCAGTATCTCATGGGGTAGAAAAGAAAGAGACCTGCTAAGAATAGACTTAAGTAAGGAAGGTAAACTCAGCGTTTCAATCAGAGATATCTACTATCAGTATCACAAAATTGAGTCTCAAGAGCCTGTATGGGAAAATAACCAATGGCAACATATTGCCGTGGTATATGATCATGCATATGGACTAAAATTATATCATAACAATCAACTCATCGCTTCTAACTGGGGTGACGATGCCTGGTGGCAAACGCCATTGGCAGGCCTGTTCTCTCCTTTTTTACCAGAATCTCATTATGATGAAATCACTTTTTATGATTACCCTTTGGATGCTGAGGGTATTGCTTCACTGTTTGTTTCAAACTCAGTGCCTTCGAAAAAGGAGCAGACACAGGTTCTTGATGACGCGGCCAGGGAACGGTTGCTTGCTAGTTATGGAGACATAAACCATTTGGAATTTCCCACACTAACTGCAGGTGAAGAAGTATTGACGATGAAGCAAACGGAAATAGCCGATTGTCACGATGAGAAGATTCCCGCCTGGTGGGTTATGGACGGTAGGTATGAGCTTGCATGGCCGCATCCCTATTTATCGTTTACTTTCATTCTCGGCGATGTAGATTTTCACGGAGATAAACTTGATATTGAATTCAAAGAGGGAGAAACTGCAAACTACATTTCGTTAGAAGGAGTACTTGATGATATTAAAGTAGAAAATGGGGAAAAGGACCAAATCCTTAGCTTAAAGGACTACTCCCATCATTTCTATTCAGGCAAACTCGATATTGGCAATCAAAATTCCCTTCATTTTCCACTAGTAAGCGGATATGGCACGCCACCGGGCCTGGTTGATAAAGGCAGCTTGAATTTCCCATTAAGTGGAAAAATGAGATTGCACGAAGTTCAGCTTTGGAATGTAACCAAAAAGGAAGCGACCAAACCCGATATAACCTGGCAACTATCTTTTCAAGATGATCCATCGGCTCTGGATGATCGTTACCAGGATGCTTTCTTAAAATTGAAAGGTGCACAAAGCCGTACCTTATTTACCGGCTCAAATAATGCTGACAAGGTGGATTTAGCGTTAGTTGAATTGTCCTCACTACAACCGTTTCATTTCTTTGGCCCTGATATGAATCCGGATATGGCTGTTGATAAAATCGGCATAACATTCTCTGTGCTTCCTGAAACAAAGTCAGATGTATTGTGGGTTAAGCTTAGAGACCCTGCCAACCCCTCAAGAATATGGGCGCAGACCGTTGTTCGCATAAATTTTAATCAACACAAAAAACCGCAAAAGATTGAAATTGAATTAGACCCGGTAGACATAATGCTTGCTGGCAATGATAGAATATGGGTGGAACTGATGTTTGCCAACCACGAAAAGATAGCAACCAGTACAGCACCTGAAATCAAGCTGGTGTTGAGCAAAGATAAGGAGCAGTCTCTTGAGGATTATGCTTTCCATGAAATGATCCCGGCAAAACTACAGTACATGAAGCAGTACAACTATCAGCCATGGTTGTATAACAGTGAGCAAAGAATTGAAAATAGTTGGTCCAACTTTGGAGGACCATATGATATGTGGTATCCGCCAGCAGCTGTGTTAAGACATGATCC
>QIMC01000224.1 GCA_003232185.1 Flammeovirgaceae bacterium
ATTCGCCAGAATAGCCTATTTGGCTACCAAGGTTTTAGTGAACGATCTTTCACCAATTGTCTATTACGAAGGACAGGATATGAAAGACCTTAATATTGAAGACTCGGAATGGAATTTTTTGAACCGACTGAAAAGACAGCCGGACAAATCCTCATTTTATTATTGGTACCAAACGTTACAACTAGTGACAACAGTGAACGCATGACAAACCAACAGATCAAACAACTGGAAAAAGAACTTTGGGAGGCGGCCGATCAGCTACGGGCCAACTCCAAACTGACTGCTGCTGAATATAAAGATCCGGTATTGGGACTGATCCTGTAGAATGTTTAAGAAATGAATATTTTGTGGTTTAATAGAGTTAAGTTAACTCTGCGTTTATTTGAACTTCTCATTGATGGTTTAGCCAAACGTTAATTAGTTCCTGAAATTGGCTCAAAATGAGTGATTCATTTGATTTCTTCAAATTGATGCTTGGTAATTTCCCACTCGAACTTGTTAACAAGTTCAACAATGAACCCAGATAACCCTTTTCTCATATCACTAGTAAACTGCAGCCTATGTAGGCCAATATCCGAAGATAAAATTACAGAAGTCGATCCATCTGAATTCTGATAGTTTCCCATTACTTTTAAAAGTTCCACTTTCGGAAAGCCACGTTTTTCCAGTTCTTGAACAATGAGAGGGGGTGCTTCTAGAGATCCCGAACAGACATAAGGTGATAGTGTCATAGTGCTAAAATTTTCACCAGCTTCATCTGAAAAATTGAGTTTGTAGTCCTTGGAGTCTTGCAGATTGTAAGAGAAGCTGTCCGCTTTGAGTGCGGTCATAAAGACATGTGAGAGAGTCTGAGCAAATTGTTCAGCATAATACGGGGCATTAGTTGTGTTCGATGTGGCTGCTATTGTAAGTTCGTATTCAGGCCAAACCATAAGCACCGATCTAGCTCCGGGAAGAGCACCCGAATGATGATAAACTTTTCCAAACTCCTCATCGATCCCAATTCGCCATGCTAAACCAATATTAACAGATCTACCATTCTTTCTGGTCTGTTCAACAAATAAATCTTCTTCAAGAGTATTGGCCTGAAAGAGACCAGGTTTGACATGTGCTAAACCAAGTCGTGTCAGATCTTCAGCAGTGCCTAATAAACCACCTCCAGCAAATTTAAAATCAGATCGAATTGGCGATGCGTTCTCGATATTGCGTTCTTTCGTTGGTTCGTAGAACCGACCTCGATTAGGAATGATCTCTTCTTGCCGATCAGGAATAACACTTTCAATGCCAAGTGGAAGCAATATTTCTTTTTTTAAATAGGCCTCATAGGCTTGACCGGTTATGTTCTCTACCACCGCTGTAAGTAGTGTGAAACCGAAAGTAGAATATTGATACCCTGTGCCTGGCTCGAAGAGAAGCGAATCGTTTGCGAAAATTGTAAGTGATTCCTCAGTGGTTGCAAATTTCTGTTGATGAATATCCTGGCCATCGATAAAATCTTTTGTCTGATAACCACGAATACCCCCCATATGTGCAGCAATTTGCCTTGTTGTAATTGGCCATCGCTTCTCAGGAAATCCAGGTACATATGTTCTTACGGGTTTGTCTAAGTCCAATTGACCCTCCTCAGAAAGTTTCGAAATCGCAGCGGCCATGAAGAGTTTGGAAACACTCTCAAATCGAAACCGAGTCTTAATTGTCACTGGAGAATTATTTTCCAAATCGGCCCACCCAAAGGCTTGGGAATATACTACTTTGTCCTTATATGCAACGGCAAAAGTTAAACCCACCACCTCTTCATTCTGAACATAACAGTTGAGGAGTTCCGTAACAAATTGTGCGGCACTCGAAAAAGGAGATGTGTTATCTGACTGAGCAAAGCAGGGATTGGAAGAAGAAATTAATGATGAATTCAAACCTGCATTTTTATTAACTCTTTGATCATTGGTCAATCGAAACCACCGATATTCTTTACTTTGTATTCTGAATAAGCTAACAGATGAGATATTTTTTTATATTTATTTCAAAAATGAAGCAGGCTTAATTGATATATAATGGACGCACCCTTAGAATATGAAGATCTCATAGAGCATTTGATAGCCGATTGGAAACGGGAAAGACCGGAATTGGATGCCTCAGCTATGGAGATCGTTGGAAGGATAATGCAACTGGGTAAAGTATTAGAAAAACGAGCAAGCCGGGCTCTGCAAAGTACCAATATATATTATACCGACCTTGACGTTCTTGCCACCTTGCGGAGAACTGGAGAGCCGTATAAGCTTTCTCCATCTCAATTATGCCAATCTGTAGTGATCACCTCTGGAGCTATGACTGCAGTATTGGACAGGCTAGAAAAAATAGGCTTACTCTTTCGAACACCAGATCCTAAAGATGGTCGGGTTAAGATGGCGGTACTTACAAAAAATGGAAAGAACGTGATAGACAAAGCGATTGCAATACGCTTTGATGAAGCCTCCTCAGCGATTGAAGCATTTGAAATGATCGAAAAGAAACAACTTTCTCAACTGCTAAAAAAAATGGTAGTGACATTGGAAAAGGAACAACTTGTTGAAACCTCATAAGATCTAAAAAATGCTCGCTTGAGTAAAGTAATGGTGAATTCAAACCTGCATTTTTATTAACTCTTTGATCATTGGTCAATCGAAACCACCGATATTCTTTACTTTGTATTCTGAATAAGCTAACAGCACAAATTTGTACGTAGGCGAATGATTCACGCCTCAAAATAGCTCGAATGCCTAGTACTTCACGCCGGCATATGAGCTAGGAAATGATACCAAAGTAGAAAATGTAATGAGATATATTACAATATGAAAGTCATTTCAGAATCTTACTCAGTTCCTCACGATTCTTTTTGTAACCTTCAATATTATTGTCTTTAA
>QIMC01000010.1 GCA_003232185.1 Flammeovirgaceae bacterium
ATTATCTCCTTCAAAAAGAAAAGAAAGCCTTCATCAGTGGGTTGAGTGTGAACTGAAAGAAAGGTTTGAAAACAGAATAATTGACATAGATGTAAAAGTTGCCAAAGTGTGGGGGGAAATTCAAGGACAGGCAGAGTTAAAGGGGCGTCCTGTGCCAGCCATAGATGGCTTGATTGCCGCAACAGGTGCTGCCCACGATTTAATAGTGGTCACAAGAAATACTTCAGACATGAAACAGAGTGGGGTCTCACTTCTCAACCCGTGGGAATAAAAGGCGATCACGTCGCTCAACCCGATCTGAGTCAATCCCAAAGTTAGTTGAAAAATGACCTAATGCTGCTTTTGATTGATCTTGATGGAATTTTTCCACATTATTTTTCAGTAGTGGAAGAATACACTACTCCCCAAAAACTAGACCACGAGTTAAGGAAGCTCTGAATAAGTCTGGGTTGGGTTTTTCGAGAGATAAAATTTTCAGATTCAAGACGCAAATTGCGGAGGATAACCCGCTACGGCCCGTAAAAAATATATGCATTTTGTAAGGGAAGGTTTTAAGGCATGCGTCCCTTGGTATAAATTACAGGGGCAGATTTACCTTGGCGGAGAGGACTTCATTAAAAAACATCAGCCGAATCGTCCGATTAAAGAGTTGCCTCGTGAGCAGACGCAGGCCTGTCGTCCAGAACTGAAGGTGTTTGTTCGAGAAAATAGGGAACATCGGATCAGGCATTTTGTAGGCCTACCGTCGGTATGGTTATCGGATGTCCGAGATCGCAAAATATTTAAACGTCCACTATTCGATTGTAAGCCGACGATTGAAACGGATGGAAAAGAAAAGTACATGATTGCAAGACTTGACCCCATTTTCTGTGCATGGGCAGTTGAGAAAGCGGCGAGGGCGGCAATTCAGGCTGAGTCACTTTCCTGAAGGAAAGGACGGACCCTATAAGCCACACCCCCACCAACATCTTACTCCATCTCGGTCGAAGTGTCTCCACTTTCAAAACTTACTATAGACCCCAGTTCCCAAAATGGATTTGAAACGGCCTTGAAATAGGTGCCCCACTTTTCGGTACCGACGGTTGTAGGACTGGGTGTATATTCCCTTGAGTTGACGTATGCCACGAGAGAGGTTGCATTGGGTGTTTCAGATGGTGATCTCTCCATCAGGTAAGCATGACAGCGCCAAGCGTATCGATCAACAACATGAGAAAGGGTTATGGAAAACGTCTCTCGATCAGCATTATCCCGGTAGATCTTTTGCCGGGCATTCCCGCGGCTGGTGAGGTGATAAATCGCTCCGGGAAATTCGATCCGTAATGATCGAAACATATCAATAACAATACAAATTCAACCTTTAGAAATCAACAGCAGACTTGACCCCCTTTGTTCAGGAAATTCTGCCACCCGGCAAAGCCTCCGCAGAAAGTAAATTCTTTCTTGGCAAGCGAATAAAATAAATCTCTTCTCTTGATTTTTGTTCTAGTACGTACTATAATTTGTACGCACTAGAACCAACTTATGTACAGGGAAAGGGAAGATGAACCTGCAATTTGGTTTGGTACCTCAAAACTAAAAACACAATTGCCTTATGAATTTACTAACACTCTACCTAACATGATTTTGGCTTTGTTGGAGTGGTTTACGAGGGGAAAGAATTTAACCGCTAAATAATTTTGGAGAGATACTAATGTTATTGACTAAGATAAAAAAAACCACCGACAAAACTTTCTCCGCGAGCTTTATAGCTCTTTGTGCTGCTTTTTCACTGGTTTCACTCTTAAGGATATCATCCTTTGCTTACGCAGCTACTACGATAGCTATAGGTGAGAGTAAATCAATATCAGTGATGTTGGGACTGCGAAGTAATTTTTCAATTACGGAAAAAGGGGCTCCAAACGGTACCTCTTCATCCAAGAATTTTAATATTGAGAGCATGAGTATTTATCTTGACAGTAAATTCAACGACTATATTAAAGTAACATTGAACGCAGAGCGTAACGGAGATGATCAACTCGGTATACTGGATGCTATTGCGAAGTTTAATTTTCATGATAACTTCAACCTGTGGCTTGGACGTATGCATCCTCCTAGTGATCGTTCTATGTTGAGTGGCCCATTTTTCACTAATGTGTGGGAGCCCGCAGTCGTTGTATCACGTTATCCTAGCTTGGCATTTGACCGAGACAATGGTGTTTTAATCTGGGGTAAGCCAGCGGGGGGCATGCTCGTTTACTCTGCTGGAATATTCAATGGCCATAACAGAGCTGAAGGTGGGTCTAACGATTCGGATAGCTTTTTATATGCCTCACGAATTGCAATTAATTTCTTTGACCCTGAGCCAACGCCTGCATACTACGTGAGCAATACCTATTATGGGAATAAACGGATATTGACAATTGGCGCCGCTTATCAATTTCAAGAGAATGGTATCGGACTATCACCTAGTGCCAAAGATGATTTCCAAGGTTGGAATGTTGACTTTCTATTCGAGGACAAGATTGGTAGAGGTGTGCTAACTATTGAAGGGGCATACTATAATTACGACCTCGGTGGTCAGGTTGACTGCAATTCAGGCGAGCTAGGTTCAATTCCATGTGCTAATGGTCGTAATATGGGCCTTCAGGTCGAGGGTACGGGCTACCTGCTTACGCTAGCCTACCTAATTCCACATGATATAGCTGTAGGGCGATTACAGCCTTTTTTCAGGCAGCAAAAATTTGATCGAGATATTAGCCGAACAACTAATGAACAAATAGACTTAGGAATTAATTATGTTATTAATAATCATAATGCACGGATTAGTGCGGTTTACTCCCAGCTTAAAGATGACCGCCTGATACCAGATAATGAGAATATTGATAAATTTATTATTGGGATTCAACTAATGTATTAAAGGTAT
>QIMC01000366.1 GCA_003232185.1 Flammeovirgaceae bacterium
GACTACGCCAAAGGCGTCCCGTTGGGGCAATCTAGGCACTTGCTCGATTTTGACTACTCACCATAGCGGTGCTATGCTTCCGTTGCAAAAACCTGAGCGAGCACCTATCTTACAGTCATTTAAGACTCTCACTACGAAGTCTAATGCAAAATCCGGGTTTAAATATGACTCAAAAATAGTAACATTTAGTATTAAAGCTTTTGTTGCAGAAAATGAAATTTTTTTAAGGTTGCAAACGTTTTCTATAGAACCATGAAAAATATTTTGTGTGGCGTATATGCCCTGGTTTGCTGTACTTTGGTTTACGGTCAATCACAAGATAATATGCTATCTCCGGAGGTACTTTATGTGACCCTTGAGCCAGGGGTTCGACTCGAAGTACTGGATTGGGGTGGTAAAGGCGAGCCCATTATGTTTTTAGCGGGTCTGGGCAACACAGCACAGCGGGTCTGGGCAACACAGCACACATTTATGAAGGGTTTGCTGATTATTTTATCAAAGAGTATCAGGTATTTGGACTAACCCGAAGGGGTTATGGAACTTCTTCCCAACCAAAATATGGCTATGATATTCCTACTCTTGCACAGGATATAAGGGGCGTATTGGACAGCCTAAAAATAGAGCAGGTCGTACTGATTGGGCACAGTATTGCCGGAGATGAAATGACCGCATTTGCAGTTGCCTATCCGGAAAGAGTCAGCAAGCTAATTTATCTGGACGCAGCCTATGACCGTTCAGGATTTGTATCCCTTATGCAAAAAGCACCTTATCCCCCACAGGCGCAACCAATGTCTGCTGCCGACTCGACCTCTTCTTTGACAGTGCGCTCATATTTGTCCAATATTTTCGGAATGGATTTTCCGGAATCAGAGGTCTTGGCTACTCGTACCTTTACAGAGGAAGGATTCTTAACGGGATCAGTAACTTCTGATGACATTGGGATAAAGATCATAGTGGGGATAGAACCTCCAGATTACCAGGGCATTAAATGCCCCACCCTGGCTTTGTATGCTGTATTTAACCATGTTTATGAGTTGTTCCCCAATTATAACGAGTTTAACAGCAATAACAAATTAATGGCGCACCAAGCCATGGAAGTGTTAAAGCCTTTTGTATTGGATCAGATTCAATTTTTCATGAATCAAGTTGAACGCAATCAGGTGGTTAAGTTTGATGGTGCTGATCATTTTCTTTTCCTGACCCATGAACGAGAGGTAGTTAGAGAACTCTTACAGTTCCTGTCAGATACGGAATAATATTTCCCATGATAGACAGAAGTATTTTTAGCAACAGAAGCCAACCAAAGTAGGTTCTTAATCAGTAAGTTATCCACAATTACTTGTATGATTACTTATGAGGTAGGAGTATGGGGGAGAAACTTTCTTCAAGGGAAATACGTTTTTAATAATGAAACTACTTCGTATAACTATGTCGATTAGTGAATTGAAAATACAGATTTTGGAATCTGTAGGCGGATTGAATCATTTGCAGTCGGAGGAGGTGCTGAACTACATAAATCGAGTACAGCGATCCAGGCAAGACCAGGAAGATTATCTCAACTTCAAACGACGAGCAATGGAAGAGATTCAGGTTGCTATAGACGATAATAGTAGCCAGGCAGCATAAGAGGCAGCTTACAAACGGCTATTTCTACTGACTACTTTTACCTGTATATTGCAGGCACACAATTTTGGTTCCGATTTAAACCCGGGTTATGCACTAGAAATCTATTCCTAGCCTTAACTGACTACGCCAAAGGCGTCCCGTTTGGGGCAATCTAGGCACTTGCTCGATTTTGACTACTCACCATAGCGGTGCTATGCTTCCGTTGCAAAAATCTGTGCGAGCACCTACTCTTACAGCCATTTAAGGCTCTCACTACGAAGTCTAATGCATAATCCGGGTTAAAGCTTTTTTAGTATTGGATTGAAGGCCTTTGAGGCTACCAAAACCCGATCTCCCACCATCAGATCACTTGCAGTATGACTATCCACGATTATCTTTACCATATGATTGTCAATCAGCACCGTGGCTACGAAGATTACATCTTCAGGAACTAATTCGATAATTACTCCAATAAACTGAAATTTGCCGCTTAGGTGCCTGGATGAGAAAAATTCACTGGGCTTTTTGCTACTCTTTACCTGACCATCTTCTAAATGAATTACTAAGTCAGATAACTTAAAAATCTCACCAACATCATGACTAACTAAAATTGTGGTTAGTTCAAACTTTTTATGAACCTGGAGAATATAGTCCTGTAGTTTACTGCGCATCTCTTGGTCAAGGGAGGAAAGAGGCTCATCGAGCAAAAGAACTGTTGGTTTGGCAACCAGTGCACGGGCCAATGCCACTCTTTGCTGTTGCCCTCCAGACAAGCTAGGGGGCTTCCTATCATTAAGGCTACCTAATTCCATCACTTCTAGCAGTTCCTCCACCATATCTTCTTCGGTGCCAGATTTTAATCCATAGATAAGATTTTTTCTTACCGTCATGTTTGGGAAAAGAGCAAATGATTGAAAAACCATTCCGGTACTGCGCTTTCCCGGTTTTCTGTTAATTCCCTTGGTACTATCAAACCACACTTCATCATTTACCTTGATTGATCCGGATTCCGGGTTCATCAGCCCCGCCAGAATTCGTAACAGCGAGGTTTTACCGG
>QIMC01000405.1 GCA_003232185.1 Flammeovirgaceae bacterium
ACGGATCGGCTAAAGTGCGCATAGCCTACCGGTATGCATGAATATTAATCGATATTCACGTCTGTTGCAAATTTATTTTCCAATGCCCTCCTTTGTCCGGTCCAACTCTGTCAATGATTTCTTTTTCTTTCAACTTTGCCAGTTGTTTTTCTATGGCCCTTTCGGTAATTCCTATTATTTCAGCCATTTCAGAAGTAGTTATGTGCTGGTTTCCAAAAATCAACTTTACTATTTTCTCCGAACTTCCTCCGAACTTTTCTCCGAACTTTCTCCGAACTTTTCTCCGAACTTTTCTCCGAACCTCCTCCCAATTAGTGACTGAAACCGCTTCGTCCCCCTCTTTGGCTTTTAAAGGAATAATCGTTCTGAAAATATCCTCCTCAATAAATTTCGGTTTAATTCCGGGAGTATAAAAGCCGCAGTATTTGAAACACCAGACCCCAACTCGTCCACCCGGCCGATTTCCTTGAAAAACTTTGCAATCACTGGATTTTTGGGGTAAGGTGAAAAGTTAGCAGGGTCAATTATGCCACCGTCATGAGGACGATTCCAGTTTTCGGCTACAACACTGGCCTTTTCAATGATGAATTTGGCCGGAAAGGCGTTGGCAAATTCCCGGTGAATTAACAGGTTTCCGATCACTTCCCGGAAAATGCGGTCTCGGAGACTGATTCGTTGCTCACCCTCCTGATAAAACTTGTCCGGCAAATGTTTTCGTACAAAAGCCATGAGCCGGTCGTAGCTTTCTATGAGGTTGGTACGGATGTCGTCCCGGTCGTCATAGCGATCCACATTTTCCACCCGGAGTATCGCGTCGGTTTTATGGTGGGGCAATACGCTTTGGATGACTTCATCTTTTCCGAGCAACAATACGGCTGCCAATGTATAGCCGTCCTTCCCGGTTTGATGGTCATGTTTGAACAATCCAGCAGAACGCAGCAGTTCTTCATCTGTCCAGTCCAGCCAGGGATGGTCTGCCCGTTCATTTTTGGCCAGAGTACGGACACGGCTGAACAATTCCGACTTAAAATCCGAAAGTCTCAGGTAGGGATAAATCCTGTTTTCGGAATAGGTAGCTTGTTTTCTCAGGTAAAGCTGAGTTACTTGTTCAGTCTGGCGGGAAATGTCAAAATCTCCGTCTTCATTCCGGTCAAAGATCTTTCCGTTGGTGCTGTGTACCTGAGAACTTTCCGGCACATACACATAGATCACTTTCTTGCCTTCGTAATCTATAAACTGAGTTGACAAGTAAAATGGAGGGCTCAGCTTTTGTGGATTGTTGGCATTGGTGATAATGTTGTTGACAATGTCCTGTACACAATCTTCTAATACTCCCTCTACCGTACCGTCATTTTTAATGCCCAGTAGCAAATGACCACCCCTGCGATTGAGAAAGGCGCATATAGTTTCAAAAGCATTCTTGTTTAGTTCAAATTGAGATGTTTTGAACTCGACTTCAATGCCTTCACCTTTTTGCAGTATTTCGTTGAGTTTTTCAGGGGTCATTGCAAATGTTGCTTTCTCAATTTAGTTGGGTTATCAATAAGCATCATAAATATAAGAGATTTTGGTGATGGATTGGTTAATTATTCTCCTCCTCACTTGGAACGTCTTCACTACTTGAAATTTTGGTGGAATATTCTGAATTAATATAATTCCAATAAAGCCTTTCCCGGTACATCTTCATCCAACACCGCCCAATGAATACCATTACCTACCAGACGCCAACCACCCCGTTCCAGAAGCACTGATTAGCTTCGGTAATCAGTGCTTCTTTATTTTCATTTCAATCCTCCCCTTTACTCCAACGAAAAAGTTTATTCCTTGATGAATCGTGATAAATGATCAATGTATTTTGTATTGAGTAGGTTCTTTATTCCTGCGGTTATTTCAATAGGTTGATTCTTAGTTAATATTGCAAAATTCAATCCCAAATTTAACAAGTGGTAATCTTCTGTAGTGGATTCAAAGATGCCTGTTCTATCTTGTTTGAATTTGTAAGTGTGTTGAATGAAGACATCCTTAATCTTTAATTTACCCTTTTGAGAGAATTCCGCTTTTATGGTTGAACTTAATCTGGTAGAAGGGATTAAAGGTAGTGGATTGTTGTCTTTATCTTCTCCAAAAACGGTTGAGAGGTTACTTTGGATATGTAACCAATGAACGGTATGGGGATGATAATGAACACCTATTTCACCACCAAACAATTTAGCCCGTGTTTGCAGGTATTCATAGACAGGGGCATTGTCCCTGACCGAGTCCGCTATTGGGGAGATAAAAATGAAGTTTTGTATCGAATTGTAGAATGGGTTGATTGAAAAACTGATGTGCTCATTCTCATAATCGAAGGCAAAATCAATTTGAGTGGCGTTTTCACTTTTCAGGTTTGGGTTTCCGATTTCATAACGGAGCGTGCCTTCGTGCACTCCATTTGAAAGCAATTCTGAGCTATTGGGTGCCCTGAAACCAGAAGAAATATTGGCTCTGAGGGTAGTCTTTTCCAGCGAAAAAACTGCTCCTCCAGAATAATTTATACTGTTATAGGAATTGGTAAATGCAAGAATATTTTCATCCGGGCTTATTACCTCTTTGGTGTCGATTAATCGGTGATCTGCTCTTAATCCACCTTGTAGCTGGATCTTATTCAAATCGTAATTTAATATAACAAACCCTCCAATATCAGAAGTCCTCCCGTCGGGAATGAGGATTTCCTCTCCACTATTCTGATTGGTTTGATACATTCCCTGGGAACCCAAAATGATGTTAAATTTTTCTCTTATGGATGGAGCGTACCACTGCAGATTGTACGTATAAGTCTGTAAATCCATATCTAATGTCGGCTGACCGGGCATTGCACTATCGCCATCTTCAAATTCCTGCCTTTTATTATTGGTGTATCCCAAAATTAAATTAAGCCTCGAGTCGCCAGTAACCAAGGTATTCTCAAAACTTACATTGTGGTTACTAATTAACTGAAAAGGTAAATCAGGTTTTCTTTTGATTGCTGAAGTATATAAGGCACTGTCACTTATCCCAAAGTTATTTTGCAGGAAACTGTAACGAAGGTTAGCAATCCAGTTCTTATGATTGTAACCGATAGATGATTTAAAATTTTTTTCATGGTAGCGAGTGTTGAGCACCCTTTTAGCGCCAGGAATTTGATAATCTGCATTGGATGTGTATGTGCCGAATAGATTCAACTTAAATTTTTCTTTATGCATCTTAACCCCAAGATTGTTATAAGTTCCAAGGGAATTGGAAAGAAATCTTGTTTGGGCAAAACCTTCAATGGTGTTGTGCTTGGCATATCGTTCATCAACAAAGTAGAGCACCCCGCCAAGCGCGTCAGAGCCATAGAGCAAAGAAGCTGGCCCTTTGATAACTTCTACACTTTCAATTCCCACTTCACCAACACCAAGTCCGTGTTCATCTCCCCATTGCTGGTTTTCGATTCTTATTCCCTGAGCGTAGGTTACAATTCTATTGCCCGACAATCCCCTGATGACAGGTCTCCCAATTCCAGCTCCCGTAGTGATTTGTTCCACTCCAGAAATATTGCTGATGGCTTCTGCCAAAGTCAGAGGGCTGTTTTGTTGAAGTTGTTCCAACTTCTTATGTTCAACACTTACAATATTTTCCCCCTGTAATTTTCCAAATGGCACTGAAATAACTACCTCTTCCAAGTCGACATGGCTGGCTTCGAGAAAGAATTCCTGTT
>QIMC01000082.1 GCA_003232185.1 Flammeovirgaceae bacterium
TTTTGGGATCTCCAATGTCAATAGAGGCATCAAAGACACCTATCTGTGCTTGTACCAGATAAATATTAAAAAGAAAAATAGTGGAAAGAAGTATTAGATGTGGTTTCATGGTTGACGAGTAAGTGGTTGAACGATATTCATTTATAATTGGTTTGTAGCTGCAAGCTACGAACAGCTGCAGAACACGGACAGCTGCAGAAGCAGCTTTCCGTAGCTTGTAGCTACGGAATACTATTAACAATAGCTTGCAGCTATGGCAGCAATTATTTTATCAAGTTTACTCACATCGCGTTTGCTGATTCTTCATTTCATCCACCATATTCTGCGCTCCCCTAAGCAAGAACACTGAATCTGAACCACAGCCCATCATCCGAAACCCCAGGTTATGGTATTTTTCATATTCGGCTGGGCTTGACATAAGAACCCCAGTCGACTTACCATACTTGATTGCTGCGGCCTGAACCTGTTTAAGCACCTCTATAAATTTGGGATGTTCAAATTCCTTAAAAATGCCCAGGGACAAGGTCATATCCGCCGGTCCCACAAAAAGCACATCTACTCCATCGAGCCCTGCAATATCGTCTAGGTGGTTAAGAGATTCGACATTTTCAATTTGCAGTATCCCCAATAACTGACTGGTGGTTTCCTGGTAGTATTCGTCAAATTTAGGTCCGAACTCAACTGCCCGGGTCATGGTGGCCATGCCCCGTACACCGTCCGGGGGATACTTCATAAATGAGGCTGCCTGTTTTGCTTCATTCAGATTGTGTATCATAGGAAATATGATACCTTGAGCTCCCAGGTCCAGTGCGCACCAGTGCTTCCACTCGGACCAGTGGGACAGTGGAACTTCCGTTTAAGGCTTGCAGCTGGCCAAGTAAATTATATTCGGTACCTACACCATGCTCAAGGTCTATAGTAACCCAGTCAAATCCGCATTTGCCAACAATTTCAGCATCTAGTGCTGATCCTCCATTTAGCCAACACCCGTGTACGGCCTCGCCGGCTTTCAATCTATTTTTTAAGTTGTTCATATCTTGGAAACTATATTTTTTTACCATCTAATGGGTTTGAAACTCCAATCCGGATGAAATTTTTTCATTTCAGTAGTATCATCTCTGGTTGTTAGGCCACACAATTTATAGTTTTGATTTAATCGTTCCAAAGCTTGGTAGTCAAGAGAAATTCCCAATCCGGGTTCCCTGGGCACAGCAACTTTGCCATCTTCAAACTTCACTCGACCTCCGACAATTATTTCTTCAGATTGCCAGGGATAGTGGGTGTCGAGATCATAAGTTAGGTTTGGAATTGCTGCCGCCATGTGTACCATTGCGACCAGAGAGATTCCCAGGTGACTATTTGAGTGCATAGACAACCCTTTGCCAAAAGTACTACATATTTTCCCCAAATTAATCGACTCCCTCAGGCCACCCCAAAAGTGATGGTCACTGAGAATAATATCTTCGGAACTAAGTGCTATCCCAGAAGGGATGTCCTCAAATGAGGTAGTACACATATTGGTAGCAAGCGGTATTTTTAAGGCCTTTCGAACAGCTGCCATTCCTGCCTGCCCGCGAGTAGGATCTTCCAGATACTCTAGAATGTCCTCCATTTGTTTGCCATACTTAATAGAGGTTTCAACTGTCCATACTCCATTGGGGTCAAATCGCAAGGGAACCTTAGATCCAAATGCATCGCTCAGTTGAAACATGGTATCAACTTCGACTTCAGGATGAAATACCCCACCTTTGAGTTTAATAGACTTAAACCCAAACTTGTGGCACATACTTTTCGCCTGGATCACTATTTCTTCAGAAGATTCCGCTGATGCCTGGCGAGCAGCATCCCAGCCGGTGGCGTTCGGGTCAACATCGTAACCAAACACTCCTCCAGCTCCTTTTGGTTTGTAAAACAGATAGGCGGCAAAGGCAACCTGGTCCCGGCACCTGCCACCTAAAAGATCAACCACAGGACGATTGCAAATTTTACCCTGAATATCCAAACAGGCCACTTCCAAGGCGCTAAATACATGTACCAGCTTTCTGTTGTCCCAGGGGTTATCTCCGCGAGTATCCTGCTCATCCTTTCCGAATCGTTCAAATAGATCAGCTTTAAGTTTGTTCAACTGAAAGGGGTCTGAACCCAAAATCACGGCTCGTGATTGATCAAGAAGCCTATCTATTTCGATATTTCCAGGAATCTCACTGATTCCGTGAATGTTATCATCGGTGATAAGTTCAATCACTGTTCGTAAAGCATATGGGGCATGGATCCCCACTGAATTCAAAAGAGGTGGGTCGGTTATGGCAATGGGTGTTACCTTAAGTTCTTTGATTTTTGGGCCGATCATTGCTTCAGGCCATCGGCTAATTGTTGCAAGGTCCGTCTGCATTCCTGCAAGGCTTCCCCCAGTCCTTGTGGAGTTACCTGGTCACTTTTTAAGTAATTGAGGATAATGGCTTCAGCATCCACGTAATGCTCACATAAGGCTGCCACCTTATTGGCTATGTCAATAGGTATGGTGGTGACTCCATTACAATCTCCATGGATAAGATCTCCAGGTTTTATAGTCAAGCCACCAACCTTCACCGGAACACACTGAAGGAAATCTGCTATAGCCGTGAGAACAGATGGTGCCATTGGTGAAAACCGGGAAATCGAGCGAACGCACCTGATCAAGGTCCCGGCCGGCTCCGCTGGTGATCAATCCTTTTGCTCCAAACCTTTTATAGGATGTGCACATGATTTCACCAAAGGTAGCGCTGATCACCGGCTGATCAAGGTCTTCAAAAACCACCACGGCAGGCCCCGGTAATTCAGCAAACGAGGCAACTTGTTTATCAAAACCTCCATAGCTC
>QIMC01000290.1 GCA_003232185.1 Flammeovirgaceae bacterium
TTATGAGTCTCCCCCCTAAAACCCCCCTCATTTTATAGTAATATTAGAATATTAATATTGGGTAAATCTAAAGGGCAGGCGAGGCATAACTAACTTCCTGCATTTTTTTAACTTCATCTGCAACCTTTCAATAGGTTGATAGTCTTTTCTTTGAAAGCTGCTAATGGGAACCCAATACCGGAATATTCATCAGGACATCGTCGATCAATGTAAAAATGAAGATCGACAGGCACAGTTTCAGTTTTACAAACTGTATTCAAAGGCTATGTACAATATTGCTTACCGTATAACCAATAATGAGCTGGATGCAGAAGATGTACTTCAGGAGGCATTTGTTAGTGCCTTTAAGAACATCCATTCATACAAGGGAACAGCATCCATAGGTGCCTGGCTAAAGAGGATTGTGATCAATAATTCGATCACCGCGGTAAAGAAACGAAAGGCCAATTTAGTTGCCATGGAGGAGCACGGGGAATATGCAGATATAGTAGACTATGGTGGAGACGAGGTGCTTTACTTGAATATTGACAAGATAAGAAACGCCATTCAACTTTTGCCCGATGGATATAGGGTGGTATTTTCACTTTATCTGATGGAAGGGTACGACCACCAGGAGATCGCTTCGATATTGGGGATTACCGAATCAACATCGAAATCTCAGTACAATCGTTCAAAAAAGAAATTGCGAAAAATCTTAAATGAGGAAGTATTTTACCATGAATAACCTGGAACAATATATAAGGAACAATAAAGCGGAATTCGATAACAAAGAACCCCGGGATAAAGTGTGGACGCGGGTAGAAAAGGATCTGGATATGGGTAAAGCGGACTATGGTTGGTTGTGGAAAGCAGCTGTGGTGGTATTACTTGCAGTTAGCAGTTACCTTATTTGGGAAAGACAGGATCCTGCTATCAATAATGCGGTTGCTTCTGAGTTCTATCTGGATGCACAATTTGTGGAGACCGAACTTTATTATACCCAGTTGATCACTCAAAAGAGATTGATGGTGATAGGCTACGACCTGGAGGATACAGAGTTAAAACAGGGCTTTGGAATTGACCTTGCTTCACTTGATACTATTTACCAGGAACTAAAGCAGGAGTTCATTAATACCAATAATGAGGTAGTGCTGGATGCCTTGATTAACAATTTACAGGTGAGAATGGAATTGTTGAACCAACAGCTAATGATTTTAGAGACTATTGAAAAACACAATGATGAAAAAACAAATGAAACTCAGTATCTATAGTTTTCTGATTGCCATATTTGTATTTGCAGGAGCAGATACTCTTTGGGGACAGGTTAAAGACAAAAGAGTCGATCGAACTTTTACAGTAAATAACAGCACCAGACTGGTGATCGATAATAAGTTTGGAAAGGTTCATATCAACACCTGGGATCAAAATAAAATAGAGGTCCAGGTTATGATTGAAGTAGACGGAAGCGACCAAGCTGCCAGAGATATTTTGGACCGCATCGATATTGATATTTCTGAATCAAGCAGTGAAATAAGCATTGAAACCGACATTGCTGATTCCAGAAACAGAAACAGAAACCAAAGATTTGAGATCAACTACATAGTGAAGATGCCCAAAAATAACCCGCTCAGGGTGGATCACAGACATGGTGATGTATATCTTGATAAACTTAATGGAAGTCTTAAGTTGAACCTGGCGCATGGACAACTAGTGGCGGAAGAATTAACTGGAAAGTGCGATATTGGCCTTCAACATGGAAACGGTGGACGGATAGCCGCTATTGGTTCCGGTTCGCTGGAAATTCAACATTACCAGCGATTGAGGATTGGCCAGATGGGTTCATTAGATATACAAATTGCCCATGCAAGCATTAGTGTGGAAGAAGCTGGTGATCTGGATAGTAATGTTCAGTTGGATTATGCCAAGGCCATCAACCTCGATATGCAGCACAGTCAATTGAAGGCTGAATCATTAACCAGTGTAAGGTCTAACCTGCAACACTCATCAATGGATATCGAAAATTTAACGCGGTCGCTGGAATTTGACGGAAACCACAGCCAGGTGGATGTTGAGCAATTATCAAGAAATTTCAGCGAAGTGGATTTCAAAGGGAACCATAGTTTTCTAGGATTGGGATTGGAGTCTGGCATTAGGGCAATACTGGATATGAATTTACAACATGGCCGGTTAAAGTATCCAGAATCTCGAGTCGATATGAACTACATTAATATTCAAGGCTCGAAGAGGGAATACAAGGGTAAGATTGGGAATAACCCCACCAGTAGGATACAGGTAAACGCCAATTTTACGGATGTTAGGCTTGAGATAAACTAGCAAGGAGCGTGTCCAAAGGACTCCTTTCGGAGGGGCATAGAGCATGGAGCGAAAAAACGAGAGTTAAATTTACACAACCCTGGAGATGCTACATTTTGTTCATTGTTCGGCGTTCAAAACCCTTTGCTAAAACACGTCATTTAACTCAAACTCTTCATGGTCTGAATCCAAAAGTCTACCCTGGTCGCACTTCAATATGCGGGCGGGGAATTTTTTTATTATGTTATAATTGTGGGTAGCCATCAATATGGCAGTTCCACTGTTGTTGATATCCAGAAATATTTTAAAAACTCCTTCAGACACCTGAGGATCTAGGTTGCCAGTGGGTTCATCCGCAATAAGTAGTTCCGGTTCATTCACTAGTGCCCGTGCGATTACTACCCGTTGTTGCTCTCCACCTGAAAGCTGATGAGGAAACTTAGTTTCGATAGAACCTAAACCCACTTTCATTAATACCTCAGCCAATCTATTTTTCATTTTGGCCTTGTCTTTCCAGCCGGTAGCTTGCATGATGAAAAATATATTATCGGCCACGGATCGGTCCTGAAACAACTGAAAGTCTTGAAAAACAATACCCAATTTACGTCTGAGGTACGGTATCTGAGAACGTTTCATATCTTTTACCCGGTGTCCAGCCACGGTGATTTCTCCTTGATGGAGCTGTAGATCACAATATAGGGTTTTTAGCAAGGATGTTTTTCCTGAACCTGTACTCCCAACCAGATAAACGAATTCACCTTTCCCTATTTCAAATGACAGCTCATTTAGAATGGTATTATGGTCTTGGAATATGGTTGCGGATTTCACAGCAACCACAGGAGCATCTGAGAATGTCATGTGAAATCAAGTTTTTGCAATTTGCCGAAGGGTAAATCCACAATGATTTGTTTTAAAGCCTCTTCACGACCCTGTAGTCCATATTTCTCAAGACTTTTAAGGGGCCTGTCTACACGGAAGTAGCCGATCAATACAAATGAATCGTTACGTATTTGGATATAGTCTGGTATTCTAACTTTTCCTTTTACTTTAATGATATACATTTCAAATTCAAGGTCAGCTCACTACTTTGGCCGCTTCTTGTGCTTTTCGATGATCTGATAAGAACTGCGCCAATCCTTGATCTGTAAGGGGGTGATTTAATAGCCCCATGATCACTTTTGAAGGGCAGGTGACCACATCTGCTCCTACTTCTGCACATTGTATCAAATGCATGGTGTGACGAAT
>QIMC01000453.1 GCA_003232185.1 Flammeovirgaceae bacterium
GGATTTCCCTGCTGATCTCTTATGAATTCAGGACGCTCTTCTATTACTAGCGTGTCCTTTTTCCATATTAGTGAATACATCAGAATTATCTGCTGTTGTTCTAATCTATATCCTCGAAACTTGACTTTGGGTTTATGGGTTGCTCCATCAATCTTTATTGACCAAGGTGTAGAGGAAAGCTCTTGGTGAATATAATCTGCTCCCCAAGTAGTTGGTTGTATGGTCTTTTTATCCGTATAAACAATACCTTCCCAGTTTATACCGCCTTTCCAAGCTTTATACAAGCCGCATTTTTCTAAATCATAGGCTACTAATAAAGCTGAATCAAGTGCCAGTGTTATCATTCTCGGACGATAATCCAGAACAGATCTCATAACCCATGAGTCGCTAGGGCGTTCAATTTCTTTAGTGTGGGTGTTGCAGGAAATAAGTAATCCCAGTATCAAGAGGGAAAATAACCCACATAGTCTGTGATGCATGCTTTGGTATTTGGTGATCTAAGATATAATATGGGGAAAGATAATCAAAGTAGACATTTAGAAACCTGATTGATTTTTATTTGAAAATTAGTATGGAATAAGCAATTTACAGTAGATATAGGATAATGGTATCAAAGCGAATGACACATATAAAATTCGGACTACTTTTGGTTTTGTTAGTATATCCTCTACTAAATGAGTTATGCGCTCAGCAGGTATATGATATTGAAGGATATGTGGTTGACATGGAAACAGGAGCTCCGGTGCCTTATGCCTTGGTTGGCGTACCTGAATTGCAAAAAGGGATCAGTGCGAACCTTTATTTTAAACTGATCCTGCCAAATGATAACCAGAGCAATAATTTGCAAATAAGCTCAATAGGGTATGAAAGATTCTCAGTGTCTCTCTCAACCATCGATTGGGATCAGGAGCAACGGTTTAAGCTAAAGCCTAAACCCACCATATTGGATGAGGTGATAATAGTAGGGAAATCGAGTACAGTGGAAGAAATGGTAAAATATGCTTCCAAAAATCGAAAGATTTACTTAAGGTCAAAGCCTTATCTTATGAATGGCTTCTATAGGGAAGTGCTTAAGTCAAAGGATGAATACCTGGGGCTTACCGAGGCGCAGGGTGTTCTTTATATGAATGGGTACAACCCAGGCTACAGGAACAACAAAGACCATCTGTCTTATGATTTGGCCCAATGGAAGAATGTTCGACGCTCCAACTACCCTGAACAGGAACAGCATTTTTTGGAAATCGCCACTCTACTGAAAGCCAAGGATTATTACCTGCACGATGGTCCATTACATCGTAAGAATTTAGATAAATTTCACTACACAGTATCGGATACCACGCTGTATCAAGATCGGCTGGTGTTGATAATTGATTTTAAGCCCAAAGAGGCCTTTATAAATAGTATTAATTATCATGGACGTATGTATCTCAAGGAAGATGATCAGGCACTATTGAATTTACAGATCGAATCAAATGGTGCTCATCCATTTCTAAAACATACCAATACCAAGACTGGAATCAGCAGTCAGTTTGAGGTTGGTTTTTTGCTATTCAATGGTCAGTATTATCTTAGCTATACCAGTTTTCAGCGATCCTTTACCCAGGATCAAAAGTTGATTAACTGGACTACAGAGTTAATCGGAACCTCATTTACAGATCAGCGGGCGGCATTCTTAAACTACCAGCAACGGGTGGTGCTGTACAGTGAAATGTTGAATCCGCTGATAAATTATGATCCAGCATTCTGGGAAAGCTACAGGTTTTCTCAAGGAGTTGATTATAAAAAAATACATGAGCAGAATAAAGGGTTAGAAGATCAGTTTCGAAAAAATCATAACCTAAGACTAACTCCACTTCCAGATGGGATTGATAGTTACCAACAGATGGCTAATGATCGAAATGCCCTGGATTTTATTATGCAGTTTTGATTATTTAAGAAATTTCCTGGGTGGTACTATGAAGATGCTGAAATTCAGTAGAAAGGCGTGTTTAAACTTATTGTCAATGAGGGTAACCGCATTTCTATCAGATGAATCCATTAGTTTAAAGCTGATGTTGGAACGTAATCCGGTCTCAATACTGAACCACAACCAATCGTGTACCTCTCGCTCGTAGGTGAGTAGGAATCGGACTTCTGACTTCCTCAATATATAATCCTCATTTTCGGGAAAATTAGGGTCATTTAGTTGTATGCTGTAATTGGCTCCATGGAGTCTCGTAGTGGCAAATAATATATTCTTTTCAGTTAGATTATATCTTAACTTCACTTCCAGGGGCAATATTGATTCCAAACCCAGTCTATTGCTAAAAGTATGATTATACGAGAACACTGGATAAATACTTTGCCTGCCAAAATCATAGCTATAGGCAAACCCTACTGCATATGAGGTATAGGGGTTCTTTTTCCACCCGATTAATGGAGCTACCGAGACCCTTAGAAAATCTGTGTCTAACATATCTTTAATATCTCGATCGGCATTGAATTTGGCACCTACCCGCAACATGAAATAACGATTTCCCAACCAGGGCTTAACCATATAGAAAGTAGCTCCAATACT
>QIMC01000175.1 GCA_003232185.1 Flammeovirgaceae bacterium
TGTACCGAGCTTTATCAAAAAGGCTATGCATTGCATAAACCGGGTTTAAAGCAGTACCTATACAGCTAATTGAATCCTATCATGAATCGAAATACCAAAAATATATACTTGATCATATTATTGTTGCTGTTCGCAAATGCCTGTCAGGCACCAAAAGAACCAGTCACAAGTAGTGAGTTGCCATTAAATTTTATAATAATTTTCTGCGATGATCTTGGATACGGGGATCTAAGCAGTTTTGGTAATCCGACCATAAAAACACCTCATTTGGATCAGATGGTTACAGAAGGTCAAAAATGGACGCAATTTTATGTGGCTGATCCAGTTTGTACCCCCAGCAGGGCTGCACTAATGACAGGCCGATATCCAATCAGATCCGGGATGACCTCCAAAGTCCGACCAGTACTTTTTCCTGACTCAGGAAGGGGATTGCATTCAGACGATTCAGACGAGATTACCATTGCCGAAATGCTAAAGCAAAAAAACTATGCAACAGGACATGTTGGCAAATGGCACCTTGGACATCTTCCACAATATTTACCCGCAACTCAAGGATTCGATTACTATTACGGGATTCCATATTCCAATGATATGGATGTTGTAGGAGACTGGTCAGACTATAATAAAACGGCCGATGATCCCAATTACCAGGTAGAAACAGCAAAGTACAATGTACCCTTAATCGAGAACCTGGAAGTAATTGAAAGACCGGCCAACCAAAACACCATTACCCGTCGCTATACTGAAAAGGCTGTTCAGTTTATAAAGGATCATCAGACAGAGCCGTTCTTTCTTTACCTTGCTCATTCAATGCCACATATTCCGTTGTTTGCCGGTGATGAGTTTGTTGGGACTAGCAGGAGAGACCTCTATGGAGATGTCATTGAAGAGATTGATTGGAGTGTAGGACAGATATTAAAAACCGTTAGAGAATTGGAGATAGCTGAAAATACTATTGTTATGTTCAGCTCGGATAACGGCCCTTGGCTGGCGTTCAGAACGCATGGCGGGTCAGCGGGACCATTGAGGGCAGGGAAAGGCACAACTTTTGAAGGAGGTCAAAGGGTTCCTGCAATTTTCTGGGGGCCTGGAAACATAAAGCCCGGAATTGTTACAGAAATGGGTTCCACCCTGGATATCATCAACACTTTCGGGGCTATGGCTGAGGTATCGTTACCATCTGATCGAAAGATGGATGGGTATGATCTGTCGGCAGTATTAAAGGGAGAAGGACCATCACCTAGAACAGAGTTTTATTATTGGGCGTTTTCTGAACTTCATGCGGTTCGATCTGGCCCATGGAAATTACATGTGCAACAGCGTGAGCCGGTTCATTACGGAAATATTGTTAAAATGGAAGCTCCGGAGCTTTATCAGGTTGAAGCGGATATATCCGAAAAATATGACAGAGCGGCAGTTAACCCGGAGATAGTGGAACAGCTGCAGAAAATGATCGGGGAGCATCTAGTGGATGTGGAGGGTTCAACTCCGGACCAACTGGCAATTAGAATTGAAAGCGAATAAGCAAATAATATCATTCAGTTAGCTCACTGTGCATTAAAATGGAGTTTAGTTTTCATAATAACCACCAGTACATAGGAATACTCATAAACTTTGTTACCTTTGCGAAACAAATAAGTTGAGGAGCCTTTCTTGGTTGATTCCATTCTGGTTTTTATGATATTCACTCCTCTACTAGACTCAAAATAAGAAGCGCTTGAAAATATAGGCTTTAGGAGTGATTACGAATACAATCTTTCCTGCTGCAGAAGTGTAACCCTGATAATAGATTCCCAAAGATTCAAAGTTGGTTGATAATCAGTTGTTTGAATAACTGATGAAATGGAGCTTATGATAGCGTTTCAGGTATAAAAGGAACATTAAAAAATGGATGTTATAAAGTCAAAAAGAAGAAGAACAAAAAGTTTCTCAAGTAGGGGTAACACTGCTGGTTATAAGCGAAGCAATAAAAAAAGTAAAAGACTTGGTAGTACTATTGATCCGGGTCGGTTGGTCAAAGAGGCAGTAATTGCTGAAGAGGCCAAATTTGTCTCTTCTCATACTTTTGATGAGATGACCATCAATATTAAGTTGAAGGAAAACATAAAAAACAAAGGATATACTACTCCAACCCAAATACAACAAGAATCTCTGGCTCCGCTTATTGCTGGGCGTGATCTAATTGGAGTAGCAGAAACAGGAACCGGAAAAACCGGTACTGAAAGACCCACAGCAGAATAGTTCGTTGATTGTAGTGCCTACCAGAGAATTAGCATTGCAAATTGAAGAGGAATTCAAAAGCCTTTCCCGGGGGTTGAAATTATTTTCAGCTACATTTATCGGAGGTACCAGTGTAGAAAGAGATCTGTCCAAGCTTCGAAAGCACCACCATATGATAATTGGCACTCCAGGAAGGCTCATGGATCTTGCAAACCGAAGGTCGCTCCGCCTGGAGGAAATATCAATCCTGGTGCTGGACGAATTCGATCGCATGCTTGATATGGGATTCGTAAATGATATTAAAAAAATGATTAAATTAATGGGGAGAAGGCGACAGACCATGTTATTTTCCGCTACCATTGATAAAACACAACAATCATTAATCGATAACATTCTCAGTAGCCCTATTGTAATAAGGACCAGTTCTGGCAATACTTCAAGTAACAATGTAAAGCAGGACGTAATCCGAGTAGCTCCAGCACAAGATAAATTTAATCTGTTGCTAAACCTTCTGGACGACAAATCGTTTGAAAAGGTACTGATATTTGCAGAAACCAAAAGGTTAGTCGACCGGGTTAGTAAAAGGCTTAACCGGTCAGGAATACCAAGTGAACAGATTCATGGCAATAAGTCACAAAATTATCGGTGTAAGGCATTGGATAAATTCAAGAAAGGTAAAGTACAGGTATTGGTAGCTACTGACGTTGCTGCCAGAGGTATTGATGTTACCGATATAACCCATGTGATAAACTATCAGCTTCCACTTAGTTATGAAAGTTATATACACAGAATTGGGAGGACCGGTAGAGCAGGAAAAATTGGAAAGGCATTCACATTTGTTGATGCTGCTTGACCAAATTAATAGTTGTAATTAATAAATTTTTAAAATAAGTAAAATAGTAATGAAAGAAGGAGTAGTAAAATTCTTTAATAATACCAAAGGTTTTGGTTTTATTAAGCCATCAGATTCAAGCGAAGATGTATTTGTACACGAGAGTGGACTTGTTGATGACATCCGTGAGAATGACAAAGTAAAATTTGACCTGGAGCAAGGACGTAAAGGGTTGAATGCAGTAAGGGTAGAAATAATAGATTAATTCTTCCTCTTAACACTAGTTAAAAAAGCCATTTTACTACAATGGCTTTTTTTTATG
>QIMC01000208.1 GCA_003232185.1 Flammeovirgaceae bacterium
TAAAGGGTACCATATATATAGACGCTGAGTCTGGGGCAATTGTAAAATTAACTTATGCGCTAAGTCCACGAGGTGTAAAGTTTTTGAAGTCACATAAAACATGGGGAGGCAAAAGACTAAGTAAACCACCAAAGAAGATCAATATTAAACAAGAGCGCGGCGAAATTACCTATAAAAGATACGGTAATAAGTGGTTTGTGAACAGTTCGATAATGGATGCAGAATTCGATGCATCCTTAATATTCCTAGGGGCAGTCCTCGCTCAAAAAAAGGCTTTAATATTTCATTCTGAAAGTATTGTTACCTCAATTGACACTACAAACGAACAGGAAATCAATAGCTTAACAATCATATCAGAAGTTGGTAAGATTCCAACACTTCAAAATTTTATCAAAAAAGAGTATGAAAATTATGATGAGATTAATGATCAAAAGTGGGTAGAATACAATTTAATAAAATCCGATACCTCTATTTCACAAATAGCTAAACAACTGAGGTTAAACAATGAACAGTGGCAAATTGATACTCAGAACGAAGCAGCTGAAGTAGTTATGTCAACTGTCTTTACTACCAGACAGCTAAGGGCTGATTTAAACTTTTTGCAGGAATCCCTGGAGAAGCTACATCCTGGATTAACTTGGTATACCGATAAGACCTATTTTGATCAGAAGTTTGATTTCATCAGGAGTAACCTAAAGAAAAAGACCACAGCGGCTGAGTTTTTTCAAATACTGAGTCCACTGATAGAAAACGTTAATTGTGGACACACCGAAATTTATCCATCTTCTATTGCATCAAGATACCAGGAGTTCAATC
The DNA here is from genome assembly GCA_003232185.1 of Flammeovirgaceae bacterium. GTDB lineage: Bacteria > Bacteroidota > Bacteroidia > Cytophagales > Cyclobacteriaceae > SZUA-3. The sequence goes on from QIMC01000208.1 coordinate 817, forward strand.
ACAGTATGTTTCCTTTAGAATTATGGATCCTTGATTCCGGGGCTTTTGTCAAGAAAGATCACATTGGTGTTCCCAAAGGATCAAAGCTGGTTGCCATCAATGACAATGCTGCGGGTGAGGTAATCGACCTGCTTAAATCCAATATACCTTCTGATGGTTATAACAGTACATACAAGGAGTTTCGTCTTCAGGAAGAGTTTGCCCACCTGTATTCCCTGTACTATCAAGCTACTGATACGTTTGAAGTCAGCTTCGAAGACTCGAATAATCATATCCATACGATAAGACTCACGGGCTACCAAGGTAATATTGAATCAGGAATCCAGGACTTTGCAACATTCGAGACTTATGATTCATTGAGTATTGGACTATTAAAGATTCCTTCCTTTGCCACCATGCAAGACATCCCTTCTTTTTTGGAAAACGCATTTCAAAAGATTGAAGACCAGGACATAAGCAACCTGATTATAGATCTCAGGGATAATCAAGGAGGGCGGGATGAATATGGAAACCTGTTATACTCTTATTTGGCTAAAGAACAATACGATTATTATGACCGGATCACAGTTGCATCGGTTGATACCTTACTCTTAAATCGTCTATCATTTGGAGAACTCAAATTTAATCAAGCGCTGCCAGGTTACATTTCCTCAACCATACAAAAAGATGGTTACTGTCTTTACCAAGAACATGAAAATCTTGGGCCACAAGATCCCCAACCGAACTCCTTTAAAGGGACAGTACATATTCTAATTAATGGAGGCACTTTTTCTGCAGCTGCGGAATTCTGTGCTATTGCACGTTCAAGAAATCGGGCTATTTTTATTGGCCAGGAAGCAGGCGGAGGTTACTATGGAAATTGTAGCTTGGGAACACCACTTCTTACGTTGCCCAATTCGAAAATCAGAATCTCAATTCCGTTGGGACAATATAAATTAGCAGTAGATCAAACGGTACCCATTGGACATGGAGTAGTTCCTGATTACAAGACCGAATATTATTTAAAAGATGTATTGGAAGAAAATGATAAGGAATTGGGAGAAAGGAAAAATTGAATGTTGCTAGTCCTCTGGAGTTATCCACCGACCTTTTTTCCAGACTCCATTGATTTTGTGTAAATCGCTAATGTTCTTGGTAGGATCTCCATTGATCAATACAAAATCCGCAGAAAATTCTTGTTTTATAAATCCATTTTGCCCGAGTTTAAAGCTTCTGGATATCGATGAGGTCGCAGCTTTTAAGGCCTCAATCTCCGATAATCCCGATTCTACTAACAGTTCTATCTCTGAGACCAAGTCAGACCCATAATTGATTCCGAAGTTTGGTGGGTCGGTACCAGCTAAAATGGGTATTCCGGCCTTGTGAAGCCTTAACAGATCTTTTTTTTGCAATTCTAAATCTATATTCCAACCGGCCTTTTTAACCGCCTTTTTGTATACAAATAGGGTTGGTATTATGAAGACACCCCGCTCTTTCAATAAAGCAATTTCTGCATTGGTTATTTCCGTTGAATCCTTTCTCCAAATATGAGCGAGGCCATTGGCCCCAAGCTCCACCGCTTTGATCGCATCAGATCGTTGAGATGCATGGACAACAGTTCTTTTCTAGCAGTATTAATTGCCAAAGAAAGCATCTCATTTGTCAATGTAGGAATTGGACTTGAAGCACTGCCTTTTTCTATAATTAACTTAATATAGTCACAACCCTCGGCTATTCTGTCTGCTACAAATTGAGCTGTGTTATCCGCAACCAAGATACCGGGAACTTTACCGAATTGCGTACCATGACCTCCCGGAACTGTAACAGTAGGTCCTGATGAGTAATAATATGCATAACCAGCGGAATCTCTCAAAGATCGAAGAGAATCGGCCCCCATTGCCGATTTATTAAAAAGGTCCAATAACGTCAAAACTCCATTGCGAGCGGCCTCTTGAAGATGTTCTTTTTCAAATGCATGGACATGCGCATTGATCAATCCGGGGATTAAAGTCTTTCCTGTTCCATCAATCACATTCGCACCATAGTATTTTGCATTCTCATTGAGGATTATGCTTTTAATTATTCCATTCTCTGTCAGTACGGTCACATTCTCAAAAATCTCATCGCCATCAAAGAGTTTCACATTCTGAATTATCGGATCATCTTTTTGCAGATCAGAAGTTGAATTGCAGGTTGCAATAAATAATGAAGAAAAGAAAAAGATAAAATATCTAATCACCTATAATAATATTCAGCTTTTGGGCTGAATATACTGCTTTAATGGTGAAGGACAATACAAAAGAATATCCGACGCCCATGTCATTTTAGCAGCACCCGTTTAGAATAGTCAAAATGCGTTAGAAACCAAATTCAAGTATTCTCTAAAATATGCAATAGTAAAACAAAAAAGGGGCAACATTTATGTAACCACCTGATTATCAAGAACATCATTAGAGATAGGACCCAAGAGCTACTGATTACAAGTCTGGTGATTAACTAATGCGCTTCTCATCGATAGGGATGCACTCCACTCTTTTTCCTGGCATCATCAACCAATCTTTTCGCGTCGTCCTTAGGTATACTGCAGCTTTCCATTTCGGCTGATTCCTCAAAATTATTACCTAGATTCCACAGCTTAGAATATTAAATAATAAATCCTTCGGATGAGTATGGTAAGTGTCCTCATTCATGAAATACAAATTCACCACAATATTGCCTTTTGAATCCTTTTCATCACGCTGGCTTAGTTCATCACAAAATCCAGGTATTCGTAGATCATTTTGCCTGGTATCGTAGGTAAGAATGAATGTCAATAGTTCTAAACAGAGATTTTAGAATTTTGGGTTTCTCCAAAGGTTCCATATGAGGATAGCTGGTATTGTTGATGATAACATCAATGGTGTCAGTTTCATTCAGATTCCCATTTTCTAATATATACTGCATTCCTCGTAGCACTG
>QIMC01000365.1 GCA_003232185.1 Flammeovirgaceae bacterium
AGCTGGCCGATCTAAACTGGTCAGTCAAAGACCATAAACACCCTGAGGCAGTACCTGTAGCACGAGCAGTACAAGAGCTCCAAAAGATGAGTTGGAGGAGAAAGTTTGGCACTGCAGTCTTTTGTGATACTTCTGATATAGTGGCGGCCGGCGGACCGGGAGAGAACACCCATATTTTAAAGTATTTAATGCAGCATGCACCCAACCTCAGATCATATCTTCCTGTACGCGACCAACAGGAAGCCTGCCGGGTTTTTGACTTAGAAGTTGGACAAAATGCATCACTTACCTTAGGCCAGAAACTGGAAAAGAGATACAATGCATCTTTGATGTTTGACGGTATATTAACTAAAAAGGCAACTACTAAATTTGGGAAAACGGTGGTGGTGCGACATTCCAATATTTTTCTAGTGCTCACTGAGCTGCCCTGCCCGGCATTTAGCCCTGCATTTTTTAATAGCTTAGGCCTAAGTCTCTGGAAAGCAGATATTGTGGTGGTAAAGAACTTATTTCCTTTCAGGATCATGTATAGCTTATACAATCGCAAGACCTTTAATGTAATTACTGCCGGTACTACTGACCTTGACGTATTTCGATTGGATTATCAAAAAATACCCAGACCAATTTATCCATTGGATAATATAGTAGATTGGAGAAAGCCTACGGGGAAATAGGTACTACGATCCAGTACGGGCACACACCCGAGCAAAATTGTGTGCAACCATAAGCATCATCTGTAGTCTTTATATCTTAAGACCTTGAAAACAAACTCCACCAAACTGATTAATAGAATGACCAGCCTCAATTCAATGTTTAATAAATCTATAATATCTCAATTTTACCAACTATCTATTAACTTAATTTTCAAATACAGTATAGTCCTCTTTTTATTCACAGCATCCCAATCTCTAAACGCACATAATGGGGCGGTGGCATATGCCTACCCAATTAGTGAGATTTCCATAGATGGAAATTTGGATGACTGGCCATCAGGAATGCATAAATACCCCATACAACTGCCAACTGCTTGAAGTGGGAGATCCATTGGAGGACAAACATGATTTTAATGCCCATTTTCGAATTGGCTACAACCTGAGTCAAAAGGCAATCTATCTAGCAGTGGAGATAATGGATCAATCGATATATCTGGATTCTACCAAAAATAGCAATTGGGATACCCATGATGGGATCGAATTATACCTGGATCCTTCACACCTAAAAGCCGGCTCACCAATAACTCAATATAATATGTACGGCATGGATCGTTCGGTCTTGGGTAATGAGGCTACCTGGGATGATATCGAATTGATTATGGGTACCACACCAAATGGACGTGTTTATGAGTGGCGAATCAACCTTAAACAAGTTCCATAGCCTTTGACCTGGCAATAATGGACAAAGATCAAGACAATAGTTATTCATGGGTGGCGTGGGGTAAGCATACACAGAAAATGAGGAATCCTAATAACTGCGGGGATCTGGTTCTGGTTGAACCCGGAACTGAAATAGTATCCATCACCGGCAAGCTTGATATGTCTAACCTAAATTCCAAGATCACTTCCATCCCAGTTCGTTTGAGTAACCTGGATCATCCCAATTTATGGTTGCAAACTTTTAGTGACTCACTGGGCAACTACGATCTTTCCATTCCTTCGGGTCAGTATTTAATTGATATCCCTGCTCAGCTTACACGGGCAGATAAGGACTATTATCGTATTGGCCTGGATGAACCTCAACGCTTTAATGCAAAGCCGGGTACTTCACCTGCGATAGTAACCCCCATTCAAACTGCGGGGCCAACATTAAACTTCAAAGTAGGAATACTGCATGACTTTGATCAGGAGAAGGTACTGATGTTGGACCAAATTATTGAAGAGTATCAGGAGTTTTACGGTATCCCTGGGGTTTCATTGGCCCTGATAAAAGATGGAGCAGTGGTATATCATAATACCTATGGAGTAAAAAACATGGTTACCAAAGAACCGGTGATTGAAGAAACCATGTTTGAAGCTGCTTCAATTACCAAACCGGTATTTGCCTTCGCAGTTCTTCGATTGGCAGAAAGAGATATTATTGATTTGGATAGACCGTTGCATGAGTATTTAGTTTTTGAAAGCCTGGAGCCCTATCCTGAATACAAAAAAATGACTGCCAGGCATGTACTCACTCACCGCAGCGGGCTTCCAAACTGGGGGGAGGAACTAGAGAATACTCCGGGAACAAAATTTGGCTACTCTGGAGAGGGTTTCGAATACTTAAAACGAGTAGTGGTACACATTATGGAGGAAGATATAGAGCAAATATTGGATAAAGAGGTGATAGACTTATTGGATTTGATGCATATGGCATTTAGTGACAGTGAGCAGCTACAGAAAGTTGTTGCCACCGGTCATATAGGCAATCAGCCTTCAGGCTGGCCCATACCAGAGCATGCTGGTATGGCATCAACCCTGCATACGGAAGCAAAAGCGTTTTCAAAATTTGCTATTGCCATATTGGAGCATAAAGGATTGCAATCAGAGACCTACAAAGAGTTTACCACCATTCATACTGAATCTTCCAAAGAGTGGTGGAAGAATGAAGACCATCGCGAAGGCGCAGGTCTTGGGATATTTATCCGGGAAACGGATTATGGTAAGGCCATAGGCCATAGCGGCAGCAACGGGGATTTCAAATGCATATTTGAAGTATATGAGGAGCTTGATATGGGTTATGTAATATTCACAAACTCTGATATGGGAGATGAATTATTTCAAGAGTTGCCAGATCTATTGGTTGAAGGGCAAGCAACGGATTAAAGGTTATAGTGTATTTTTAAAACTCAAAAATCTTTCTGTCTGATTTCTTTTTCACAAGAAAGGTTCAATGGCCTTTTTCCAAATAGCATACCCCTTGGCATTCATATGAAGGTTGTCTTCCAAAAAAATGTCTTTCATTACTTCGCCAGAAGCGTCCATAGCCGGGCTCCAGACATTGACAAATCCGGTATAAGCAGTACTGCCAGCATAAAGGCTTAATTCACTGTTTAGTTGCATATACTTCTTCCTAAGCTTCCAACGAGCTACACTGGGCTTGGCCGATATAAACAGCACCGGTACTCCGGGTGATTTGCTTAGCTTTTTTAACAATGTCCTTTACTTTTTCATTTGCTGCAAGGTCATTATCACCTTCATAAATAAAAATTTTGGATGGTTTATAACAGGTAACCACACGGTCAACATAAAACAACAGATCCGAAAATGTCGATCCTCCAAATCCCCGGTTAATGGCCCTTACTCCCGGGAAGTCCACATCAAGGCTGTCCCACATTTTAATGGATGAACTGCCTACAAATAATACCGCTCCTTCAGGAAAAGGAGTTTCCTGATCCATTTGTTCAAATTTTTGTATGCTCCCCTCAAACCTTTCCGGACCAAGTTCGTCCTGGCAAA
>QIMC01000473.1 GCA_003232185.1 Flammeovirgaceae bacterium
ATCCTGGTTATTCAAATTCGAAATGCCCAATCCCAAAAGCCGAATGGGCCTGGGATCATCTATGGATGCTTGCAACTGACAGGCTATGGTTTCTAATATATCCAGTCGATCGATAAAAGTAGTGTGGGTTTTGCTTCGGGTTATTTGTTTGAAATCATTGAATTTTACTTTTAAAGTGGCAGTGCGTCCATAGGTATGGTGTCCTTTCATCCATTCCATAACCTTTTTGGCTAATTTGATCATTTCTGATTTAATAATTTCCGGATCGGTAATATCCTCTTCGAAGGTATTTTCAGTGCTAATTGATTTACGAATACGGTCGGGGTTAACTGGCCGTTCATCTATTCCATGGGCAATCTGGTAATAGAATCTGCCATATTTGCCAAACAATTCCACCAGTTTTTTTTCTCTGAATCCTTTTAAGTCAGCACCGGTATGTATTCCCATCTTGTGCATTTTACCGGCAGTTACCTTTCCGATCCCATGGAATTTATCTACCGCTAAAGATTCTATAAAAGCTTGTGCCTGATGTGGCATGATTACGCTAAGGCCATTAGGTTTGTGATGTGCTGAAGCTACTTTTGCCAGAAACTTATTGACTGAAACCCCAGCACTGGCAGTAAGTTTGGTTTCCTCCTTAATATTATTCTTAATTTCCCGGGCTATTCTGGAAGCGGAATCAAAGGATGTTTTGTTTTCAGTGACATCCAGATAGGCCTCATCTAGTGAGAGTGGTTCCACTAAATCTGTATACCTGAAAAATATTTCACGTATTTGTTGTGAAACTTGCTTGTATGCCTGGAACCTGGGCTTTACGAATATCAGGTGCGGACATTTTCGGTAGGCGATGGCGGAGGGCATAGCTGAGTGTACACCATATTTGCGTGCCTGATAACTTGCTGTCATCACTACCCCTCTTTCTTTACTTCCACCAACGGCAATGGCCTTATCCTTTAATTCCGGGAAGTCGCGTTGTTCAACGGATGCAAAAAATGCATCCATGTCGATATGAATAATTTTTCGGATGGATTGAGCATCAGCCATAGCTTAAAATAACAAAATCATCACAAATTATAGGAACTAGTGTTAAGTTCAGTGTACTGTGTCGTATAAGTCGCAGGTATTTTTGTTCCAGTCGATGCAAAAAATATGAGCATAGCCATAGCTACGCAAGTATTTTTTAAAGAATTATGGGGCAAAAAGAGCAAGACTTGGTTTGGCTAAAGTATGCTTAATTTAACACTAATAGGTACTGATAAATCCAATCAGCAAATAAAGTAGTGCACTAAGTGCTCCCATAGCCAGGGCATAGGGCAATTGGGTCTTTACATGGTCTATATGATCACTTGATGCAGCCATTGAACTTAATATGGTGGTGTCGGATATTGGGGAACAGTGGTCGCCAAAAACACCACCACCCATGACCGCAGCAATGGCCATGTAAACGTTGGTATCCATGGTTTGAGCCATCGGGACCGCAATCGCCATCATAATAGCAAAAGTACCCCAACTGGTACCGGTGGCAAAGGCGATAAAGGCGCTAATCATAAAGATCAACATGGGTATTAAAGCCGGAGACAGCCAACTCCCGGTCGCTTCCGCCACATAGGCTCCGGTTCCTAATTCCCGGCAAACATTACCAATGGCAAAAGCAAATAACATCAAAAGGGCGATGGGCATCAGGCCACCAATTCCTTTTAAGGCCGTTTCAACCAATTCCGAAGATTTCATTATGCCTTTATACCTATACAATGCCGCCGCCGCAACCAAGGCTATAATTACTGAGTACAGGACAGACGTAGATCCGGAACCATAACCAATACCGGGCAATGAACGACTTTTGTGCATCAGTGGCGCTCCAACCGGTAAGTATTAACATCACGGGCATCATCAGCACCATTGTGGCAATTGGGAACAGCATATTATAAGCTTTAGTAGCTACTCCTTGCTTTGCTTCCATCATGGTGATTTCCGAACTGACTACCGGTTGCGCATGTTCATCCATTAACTTTCCTTCCTCTCTGGCCCTGAGCTCAGCCTTTTTCATAGGGCCGAAGTCTTTACCACTGGCAATGATATATGCCACCATTGCGATGGCGAGAAAGGGATAAAAGTTGAATGGGAAAGTATATATGAGCACTTTAATCGGATTCTCCAATCCTTGCAAAACCAGTAAACCCATGATATAGGCACCCCAGGCATTAAATGGTATAAGAATACATGCGGGAGCCGAACTGCTGTCAGCAATGTAAGCAAGCTTTTCTCTTGATATGCCTAGCTTGTCGAATACAGGTCTGTACAATGACCCCACGGTAAGTACAGAAATGCTGGACTCAACAAAAATGATTATACCGGTGAACCCCGCCAGCCATTGAATGGTTCTGCGGTTGTCTGACTTGCTTTTTTGTTTCAAATTAATTAACCAATGCTCTACAGTGAGCACAAACCCTTGAACGCCGCCTGATCGCTGTATGAAGGCAATCAGTGCCCCTACCAGGGCACTAAACATGATGGTTCTGGTATTGCCATCATTTTTAAAGA
>QIMC01000277.1 GCA_003232185.1 Flammeovirgaceae bacterium
CCCGATTCAAATTCTTGGTTGGAGAAGTGGGATAAACTCCGGCCTGGTACAAAATCTCATCAGCAATCCAGTTACCAACACCGGCGGTTACACTTTGATCCAGCAAAGCCGCTTTAATGTTCTTATTTTTCTTAGCTATTGCTTGGGTAAACTGATCCATAGAGATTTCCATGGCGTCTTTGCCCAATGACTTTTCAGAGATGTATTGATCAATATTTGAAATTAACCCCAACCTGCCAAACATTCTTTTACTTATGTACGCCAGGCAAAATCCATTCTCGAAGTTAAAAACCACCCGGGCATATTTCGGAGTTTCAATACTGACATGATAGTAGTCCAGATTGCCGGTCATTCCAAAATGCATGATCATTGTCCGGTTTTTGTTTGTTTGAAGAAACAGGGTTTTACCCCATCGACTGGAGCCCAGAAAACTATCTCCAATCAAAGTTTCTTTGAGCTCATTTTCTTGTCCAACCAGTACTTTCGGATGAAGGATACTTATGTCAGTGATTTTTTGCCGCAAGGCAGATTCATCAAAATACCGTCGATACATCTCTACTTCCGGTAGTTCGGGCATGGTATTAAATAGTTATGCGCTTTGTTGATGAAATCTACAATAACAATATGACACTATGAAATAGTATGTTGGCGGACATGAATGAAAAGCAACTAATGATCCCTGATGAAGTAGTAGTGAATAAGATATATATCATCAGAAGTCAAAGGGTAATGCTAGATAGGGACCTTTCAGAATTATATGGTGTAGCAACTAAAGTTCTAAAACAGACAGTAAGGCGCAATATAAAACGATTTCCTACCGATTGTTTGAAATGACTAAGCAAGAGCTTGCAATTTGGAGGTCACAAATTGTGACCTCCAAAGAAGATCTGAAGGGGCAGTTTATCAACCTTAGAAAGAGCCCGCCAAACCGTATTGGCTTTAAACAGTTAAACAGGATATAATTCAGCCAGAGCAACCGTCAACTCGCTAATGGAATTGCATGTTATCGATCGCTCTTCAGTTACTATAATCCACTTACGCGTAGATCTACTATCCTCACATAATACTTCTATGCCCATCTCATCATCTACGGGCTGGTAACCGATCCGTTCAAGTGCTCGCTTGGTCCATATTAAGGTAGTCCCGGCCCCAATTACTTTCACTTTTTTCCCCTCTGATTGCATAGCAAATGCACCCAGCTCCTGATCAAAAATGTATTGCTCACTATCGAAAACTTTAGATATCATACCATCCAACACCAGGTCTTCCGGAGCACCGGTAAGTATATTTCCTTTGCCATCAATTAACCACAATTGATCAGCCATTCTGAGGCTTAGATCTAGCTCATGAGTAGCAAGTATTACGGTTTTTGAGCGCTGATGTGCCATGCGCTGAAGCAGGTTCATTATTTCCCATTTTGAGGGTACATCCAAATGAATTAAAGGTTCGTCCAATAGCATAAGACCACCATCCTGGGCCATGGCACGAGCAATCATCGCTTTTTGCCTTTGGCCATCACTGAGTTCCTGAAGGTCCTGTTGGATTAACTGAGTAAGCCCTGTAGTGGTTAAGGCATCCAGTACTGCCTTGGTGTCTGCTTTACCCAAATGCCCCCGCCAATCAGTATGTGGGTGTCGGCCCATAGCCACCAGATCGCCAACGGTTAGATAACCTGTATGAATTCTGTCAGTAAGCACTAATGAAACTTGAAAAGCGATTTCTTTTGGTGTCAGCAAGTTAAAATCTTTCGAGTTGAGTCGGATTTCACCATCAAGTAACGGTATCAGCCCCGCCAATGTTTTGAGAAGCGTTGATTTACCAGTTCCATTGGCTCCGATAAGTGCAATGATTTGACCGGGTTTCGCCTGCAAGTTGATATGAGATAACACATATTTGCGATTTTTCTCCTTCCCATATCCGATAGCAAGGTTGCTAAGCTGTAATACTGAATTGTCCATCATCAGGAAAATGATTTACTCAGATTGCGGTTCTTAATTAAGATTGCAATTACCGCCGGGGCTCCTAACAAAGAAGTGATGGCATTGATCGGTAAGGTCCTGCTGCTTCCAGGAATTTGCGAAACCAGGTCACACAGAGTCATTACCAAGGCACCGAGTAGTATGCATGCAGGTATTAATATCCGATGGTTTGCAGTTTTGAATATTATTCTGGCCAAGTGGGGAATGGCTATACCTATAAATGCCAGCGGTCCGCAGAAGGCGGTGATTGCTCCTGCAAGTATAGCGGTAATAATAATAACCAACAGACGGGTACTGCTAATATTTACCCCCATACTTTTGGCATAGGATTCCCCTAAAAGTAAGGCATTTAATGGCTTCGAAAACCACCAGGCACCCCCCAGGCCAACTAGAACAGCGATGGTTAAAATAACTAATTCACCACCGTGAACACCTCCCAGGTTTCCAAATGTCCATATAAGAAATGATTTAATTTCCTGGGCTTCACTGAAGTATTGCAACACACTGACCAAAGCCCCGCTAAGACTACCCACCATCAGACCTATTATTAAAAGAGTCATCCCATCTCCACGATCAGTAACATCACCATGGCAGACCCAGTAATGGCTGCCATTACAGTGGTCCAGCTGCCGAGAATTGCAAACTGACTTATTGCAACACCAAAAAAACTTCCGGCAAGTATCAATAATGCAACCCCAAGACTGGCCCCGGAACTAATACCAAGTACAAATGGGCCAGCCAGAGGATTTCTGAAAATTGTTTGCATGAGCAACCCACTAATCCCCAGCCCAC
>QIMC01000203.1 GCA_003232185.1 Flammeovirgaceae bacterium
ATCAAATGCAGGTCCCTACCAATTTGGTAATGAAATTATTGGACTATTACCACAATGGCCTGGTGTCCCAGACTCAAATTTAATCTTTACTAACGACTTTGAATAGTATGAAAACAATTAAATTAATAACAATAATCACCGCTTTTATTTTAGCAGTAGCTAACACATCAGCACAATTAATCGCAGATCCTGTTACCAAACCACAGAGCGGCAGTGGTCAACCAGCCCTTGATTATACTGAGTATTTAGAAACAGACTTCAAGCTGTTTTGGCACAATCCAACCAGGGCACATCCTGGAGTAGCTTTGGATTTTCATTATTCATTTTATGAAAAGGACAACCAAAAATTAGCTTGGGAACTCATCACCGCACCAACTGGTATGACTATCAACCAAGATGGAGAGGTGGACTGGACAGCTTCAACAGCAGATATAGGGACACACCAAATTGACTTGAGAGTAACCAGAGAAGATGGAGACTTTATAGACCGTACATTTACCCTGACCGTCAATACCACAGATTTCCTATTTGTATCGACTACTGGTGATGACAGCAATGATGGCAGTATAGATAGCCCTTTTGGAAGCATAGAATACGCTATGCGGGAAATTCAAAGCAGCAATGGAAAAACTATTTATATAAGAGGTGGAACGTATCAAGAAAACTATGTTTGGAACGTAAATGGTGTCTCTGGCCCACTTAGAGGGCAAAATTTTTCTGCTCAAGTCCCTATGGTAATTAGATCTTACCCAAATGAGGAGGCGATTCTCGACTGTAATTTTCAAGGACATGGTTTTTGGACATTTCAAACCAGTTATGTCGTACATTCAAATTTGGAAATAAAAAATGCTGGAATAGGTGAAAGATCAGGGCTCAATCTTGGTGGTGATAATAATATAGCCAAAGATATTATTGTACGTGACAGCCAATGGGAATTTCAGAACAATGTAACTGGCTTTAAAATAACAGGAAGCAACCAGCTTTTGGATAGAAGTTTTGCTTATGACAATAAAGACCCCAATAGCGACCACTGGAATTCATCCAGCTATCTGGTGTATGCCAGTGGCGATACGAGTAGTGATTTTGTCTATATTCTGAACAGTGAATCTACGGGATCTTCAACCGGGTTTAAAATCAAACATGCTGGGCCCAAGCGGATTATTTTTCACAACAACATCTCTTATGATGATTTTTACGGTTATGGCATGGCAAGTGACTTTTCATCTATCCGCCATTCTGTTGCCATTGATTCCAAAATCGATGGGCTTTTCCTTGCTATGACCGACCCAACTACTGGCGGTCAAAACTACACCAATGAAAAAATGTTAATTGAACAGAACACCATTGTCAATCCAATAAGAGATGGCATATCCAATAGAGCAGGAACATATTTGGCAGGTGGCTCTATTGTTAAAAAATATAGTGTATAGCAACATAACAGACACAAGGTTTCTCATGCTCCTCAGGCCCTCTGTAAGTGTTAGTAACAACCTTCTTTATAGCTTAGACCAAAATGGTGATATAGTGAGAATTGGAGGGGAAATATGGGAGCCTGGAACAGATTATAATTTTACAGATTGGCAACAGACAGTATCTCCCAATAGTGTTTGGGGCAATCCTTTATTTGTTGATTTAATCAATAATGATGTCCGTATACCAGCAAATTCTCCAGCGAATTTTGGTAGTGGAAAATATGCAGGAGCTTATAAACCTGGTGGTAATATTGGCTTGATATTTTCTGATGGGTTTGAATAATTTTTTTAGAGGTAAAAACACTAGTGTCCCGTTAACCATCAATAAAAAGGCCTGAAATTCCATATAATTTGTTACAATGAATTCACGATAAACCATTGAAAAAATAAGGAAAATTAGGCCATGGCTCATTATAGTACTGTGTTATCACAACTGCTCAAATTGATACCGAGACATGAATTCGAGACACTGGCGAAGCAGCATCATTCTGGTCGTTCCTTCCGAAAAGCCTCACGCTGGTCACAGTTTGTGACCATGGCTATGGGTCAATTATCCGGTCGCAAGAGTTTACGCGATATTGTTGATAATGTTTCTGCACAAGCCCATCGACTTTATCATCTTGGTAGTGCCAAACTCTCAGGTTCTAATTTATCCCGTATTAATGAAAACAAACCTTACGCCCTCTATGAAGCGTTATTTGGGAAGTTATTAAAGCGCTGCCAGGGGGGAGTGTTTTCATATCAGATATGTCCCTTTTGTTTTCTTTTTAAACATAGAGCTTAACTTTTAACACCTGATTTAGAAGCCTAAAGTGTTTATCAAGTGAGTAAACTTTACAGCCATTTTGCTTCGCATTTTGAGCGATAATCAAATCAGGAATACCTACACCATTGGCTCCACCCTTTAAGCACTTTACCTGAAACTCTATAATTTCATCCCAGCTAATACTCAGCGGAACCCTGTTTATTTCATGAAGCAGCTTAATAACTTTTGTTTGTTTTTTTACCTTCAAATAGGGGATCAACTCAGCAAGAATAATCTCGTTTATGACAATGATATTTTCATCTATCAAGTAATCTAGATCTTTAGAGTTGTCACCTGCCCTGAAATAATCTATCCATACTGATGTATCAACCAGTACATCCATTAATGGCGATCTCTGATTTCATTAAGATCAATATCCAAGTCAATTTTTCCTCGGTACTTCTTAAGATCAGATATCTTTGATTTTCTTACTAATTCTTCCAAGGCTCTGATGATAACGGCAGTCTTCGTATTGGTGTGTGTGGCCTTCATCGCCTCATTCAGCAAGTTTTCGGGTAAGTCTAGGGTTGTTCTCATTTTTACCTCCACAGGTTATGCATATGATTCTATGTCAATATGCATAAACTTTCAAGAAGGCTAACGGGGCTGTAGAAAAACCCAATTAAAAAAGCCATCTGTACCATCATCTAGCTTTTTGATCTCACTAATCAAGCAGATACCGATTTTCCTCATTTGAGTTATCTTCCTTCCTGATAAGTTATCTACTCTATAAACCATAGCACAGGGCATTACAGCCTGCACTCCAAAGCCCTGCTGACCCTCAACGGTCGCTTATGCGGCCATCTTCCCATAATTATTTAGTTTCTCTATGTTGTGAATC
>QIMC01000263.1 GCA_003232185.1 Flammeovirgaceae bacterium
ATCTCACGCAACTACAAGATGGGTACCGAAATCATTCATGCCTTGCGAACGGTAAGCATCGATATAAATCGGGGAGAGTATGTAGCGTTCATGGGCCCCTCCGGCTCAGGAAAATCCACTTTGATGAATATTATAGGTTGCCTGGACACACCGAGTGGAGGCAAATACCTGCTGAATGACCAGGATGTTAGTGGACTTACTGATAACCAGTTGGCAGAAATAAGAAATAAGGAAATAGGTTTTGTGTTTCAGACTTTTAACCTGTTACCCAGGGCTACTGCTTTGGAAAATGTTGCATTGCCTCTAATTTATGCTGGTTTCCGCAAAGAAGCCAGGGAGGAGCAGGCGATGATGGTTTTGGAAAGTGTCGGTTTGGGAGATCGGGCAAAACACAAACCCAGTGAGCTATCCGGAGGGCAACGACAGCGGGTGGCCATCGCCAGAGCATTGGTAAACGATCCAAGTATTATTTTGGCGGATGAGCCCACGGGAAACCTGGACAGCAAAACTTCCTATGACATCATGAACCTATTTCAGAAATTGCATGATCAGGGAAATACCATAATCATGGTTACTCATGAGGTGGAAATTTCTCATTTTGCTCACAGGATTATTCAATTGAAAGATGGTAATATTGAGTCCGATAAGATCAATGAAGAGGTTGTACAGCCACTTTCTGGAGATTTGAAATGAAAATTTACACCAAAGGCGGTGATAAAGGAAAGACATCATTGCTGGGAGGTGATAGAGTTGAAAAATCACATATGCGCATACATGCATATGGCACAATTGATGAATTAAATTCCTATGTTGGATTGGTATCGGATCAGGAGATTAACCAAAAGCGGGTAGCATTTTTACGGTCCATACAAAACACTCTTTTTACTATAGGGTCACATTTGGCAGCCAGTCCTAAATACAATACATCAAACCTTCCCCAAATAAACCTGGAAAAGGTCAATCAACTGGAGCAAGCTATTGACCTTATGGAGCAGGAGCTACCTGAGTTAAGGACGTTTTTATTGCCTGGAGGCAATCAAAGTGTTTCTTTTTGTCACCTTTCCAGATGTGTTTGTCGGCGAGCTGAGCGTTTAATTATTGAACTAAACGATGTTGAACCAGTAGATCCATTAATTATTGCCTACTTAAATCGCCTCTATGTACTTTCCAGAAAAATGGGTAAAGAATTGGGAGTAGAAGAAATACCCTGGAAAGGGAATTCATGAATAGAGATAATGGTACAAAATTGCAATCCGATTGCAAATTTGTACTGGTCTTCCAATGTGTTCGACCATGGGAGATTGAAATTACCGAAGATTTTGGTAATTTTGTCTTCCATATTATTTGAACGGCAATGATTGAAACTTTAACCATAAAAAAGACCCTGGTATCGAACTCCAAGTTGAGCGAGCTCAATCTGGATGACATCCAATTTGGTAGTAGCTATTCTGACCATATGTTTGTGGCAGACTATCGCGATGGTGAATGGATTGATTGCAGAATCGTACCTTTTGACAACTTTTCTATGAGCCCGGCTATGGCTGTGCTTCATTACAGCCAATCCATTTTTGAAGGACTCAAAGCCTATTCAGGCCCCAATGGGGAAATACTGGTCTTCAGGCCTGTCGATAATTTCTTGAGAATGAATGAATCAGCGGTGCGCATGTGTATGCCTGCACTTCCGGAAGAAGTATTCATGGGTGGATTGTTGGAATTGCTGAAAACCGACAAACAATGGGTGCCTAATGATGAAGGGACTTCACTGTATATACGTCCATTTATGATTGCTACAGATGAATTTATTGGAGTGCGTCCTTCCAAAACTTATAGATTTATGATCTTCACTAGCCCGGCAGGAGTATACTATAGCGAGCCGGTAAGGGTAAAAGTAGAGAAATATTATAGCCGGGCGTTTCCCGGTGGCACCGGTGCTGCCAAAGCGGGAGGAAACTATGCGGCCAGTCTGTATCCCGCTAAACTTGCACAGGAGGCTGGTTATCATCAATTGATATGGACAGACGGGTTGACTCATAAATTTATTGAAGAGGCCGGGACCATGAACATAATGTTTGTGATTGGAGACCGGATATTGACCTCGAAAGTGGGAGAAACGGTGCTTGATGGAATTACCAAAAGAAGCGTACTTCAATTGGCAACTGAATGGGGATATAGGGTTGAAGAACGTGATATAAGTGTAAAAGAAATCATCGAGGCCATTGAAAATGGGACTTTAAAAGAAGCATTTGGCACCGGTACTGCCGCCACCATAGCACATATTGCCGTAATTAATAATGATGGGACGGATTATGAACTTCCTTCAGTTGAAGACAGAAAGTTTTCTAACAGGGTCTTAAAGGAATTAAATGACATTAAAACAGGCCAAATTGAAGATCGGTACCAATGGAATCTGGTCGTCCAATAATTGCCCTATAAAATTTTTATCTAAACTTATCCACTAACAATCAATGACGACAGATCAGTTAAAAGATCTGAAGGCCAGAGTAAAGGCCTTGAGGAGGTATCTTTGACTACGACAACCAACTAGCTCGTATTCAGGAAGAGGAACAAATTACTGTTCAGCCCGATTTTTGGGATGATGCCAAAGCGGCAGAGGTATTTTTAAAAGGCATTCAGTCGAAAAAGATCTGGACCGACAGTTTTTCTAAAGCAAATAGTCATTTTCAAGACCTCGAGATACTTCAGGAATTTCATGAAGCCGGAGAGGTGGAAACGGATGAGCTCAATTCAGAATACCAAAAAACCTTAGCGGTGGTTGAAGACCTTGAGTTCAAGAAGATGTTGAGTGGAGAGGATGATCATAACCCAGGTGCTGGTGGAACTGAAAGCCAGGATTGGGCGGAGATGCTGATGCGCATGTACATCATGTGGGGCGAAGCTAAAGGATATACCGTTAGACAAGTAAACTACCGACCCGGAGAAACCGCCGGCATTAAATCAGTCACCCTGGAAATTGACGGGAATTTAGCTTATGGCTATCTGAAATCAGAGATTGGAGTTCATAGATTAGTTCGTATTTCTCCTTTTGATAGTGGAGGAAGGCGCCATACTTCCT
>QIMC01000430.1 GCA_003232185.1 Flammeovirgaceae bacterium
GATTTACCAATCAATTGATTGAAAGCACCCACATCAATAGCAATCAACCCATCACTATTAAAATTTTCCTGCCCTCCATAAAACCACCAGCTGGTATTGAAAAGCAAAGACTTTACTTGCCATGGTTCAACCCATTCCAGTTGCTCCGGAAAACGATTTGGGTCAGCTGCTGCATCGAACGCTTCTTCTGCTAATATGGCTGATGCCGTGTGATGACCATGTCTTCCCCGGCCATCCGACGGAAACCTGGTAATGATAATTTCTGGCTTAAATTTTCTAATTACCCATACTACATCAGCTAATACTTTTTCCTTATCCCATACAGTCAGCGTTTCTTCAGGATTTTTAGAATAGCCAAAATCAATAGCTCTGGTAAAGAATTGTTGTCCACCGTCAATCCTTCGAGCTTGTAAAAGTTCCTGGGTTCTGATCACACCCAACATCTCTCTTATCTCTGACCCTATCAGGTTTTGTCCACCGTCTCCTCTGGTAACAGAAAGGTATGCAGTGTTTAGCATTGCTTCATTACCCAGGTAGGCAATCAAACGAGTGTTTTCGTCATCGGGGTGAGCAGCTAAATATAGTACTGAGCCAAGTGTATATAATTTCTTTAGTTCCAATTGAATATCGGATGCACTGGGCTTGGCAGGTTGGGCAATAAGCGTTGTTGGCAGCAAGATTACCAGCAACAGATGCTTCAAATTAATAGATGAGTGCATGTTAAATTTTAATGACATAGAATAGTACACGCCATTTAGTGGTTTTGGTTGGCTTAGATGCTCATAATATTTCACAAAAATATAATTTATCAGCTAATTTATGGAATAGTGGTAGCAAGGGCAAGGGCAAGGGCATACAGTGTGAATGTGATTTACTGATTTCACACTGTTGCTCTACACTTCACACTAGCTTAGTTGGCACAAAACTTGTACTGGTTAATCAAACATTACTCTCTATTATGAAAACAATACTTACTACTGCAATTGCGTTTTGTATATTTTTAATTACTTCCTGTGGACCCAAAATGGTCCCATTCACCGGTGATATGGAGCGGGAAACAGGACTAAATAAAGAACAATTAAAGAAAGTACAATTTTATAACTCAGGGCCTATATTTCTGATTCGGGAAATAAACAACAACACCACCGAGATCATTCGAGGCGAAATAAAAATGAAAGACGGCAAGCAGTTGGAGCAAATTGTAATACCACCAAATACCCGAGGAGTAGTGATAAACAGCAATTCTGAGCGCCTGGGAATTAGTTTTGAATCAGGAACAGACCGGTATCTGGTATTTGGCCAAAACCAACATCAGTCAAACGCATACACCATTCTTGCAAAAGACTGGAAGAACAATATTGGCACGGTTCAGTATGATGGGAGAGATTTCAGAATAAATACTGAAACAGCCAATATCCACCTTATGGTCAATGTAAAACGTTTAAAAAGCTTGAAAGTGCATTCCAGAACTGCCAAAGGTCGTTCAGTAGGAAAACATTGATCCCGGATTATGGTCGGTTTAAGGAGTGCTCTTATGGATCACGGTCACCGTGTTGCTTTATTGAAAATTTTCGTGGCTAACCCATACAAAAATTAAGTAATAGCTCCTATCTTTAGGTTATGGAGTGGATTTCTATTTTATCACTTAAACAGCTGGAATCGTTTATTTAATATGCCCTTGATTGCTCCAGATAGAATATTTAATATTTTGTAGTCCAGCAATAAAAGCACGAATACTTATCTTATTATTTTGGGGAATATCCATAATTTCCTACGCTCAAAACGATGTTTGCAATTACTCTTTTAAGAAAACCATAACCCTTCAAGGCGCTCAAATAGTTGGGGGTGCGCATACAGACTTTCCAGTGTTGATTTCACATACGGATCCGGATTTAGCGCAAGCTGCAGGAAAAGTAACCAGTACTAATGGGTTTGACATCATTTTTTCAGATGATAACGGGAGTGCCTTGGATTTCCAACTGGAGAAATACGACGGTACCACCGGTCAATTTGTGGCGTGGGTCCGTTTACCCACGCTTACTAATGGCACAGACGTTGACATTCACATGCTTTACGGAAATAGTCAAATTACTACCGATCAATCCACAACTGCAGTATGGGGAACCAATTATCAGGCAGTTTGGCATCTGAACGACGATTTTCTGGATCACACCTCCACCAGTTTTGACGGTGTCAATAATGGCTCATCTGATGTGGTTGCGAAAATCGCAGATGGCCAAAACTTTGTGGACCCCACAATCATTGGATTGAACTACCCAGCTTCCCAAACCTGACCACTGATTTTACTATGAGTGGATGGATATATACCAATGACAATACCCGATCCGGACAAAGGATATTTGCTGATGACGCCAATAATACCGGGGGCTATGCTTTAAGCATTGGCGATCCAGGTACCGGCAGGATTCGTTTTTATTCCCGATCATCTAACCCAGTGATATTAGACTCACCAGGGGGCACTATTCTTAACAATACCTGGCAATATTGTGTCGCGGTAGCGGACATCAGCAATAATACCAAAAGCATCTATGTGGATGGAGCATGCTGCCTTTACCAATTCCTGGGGCACCGATGCTGGCAATGCTTCCATGGGAGGAGAAGTTGCCAGCGGCGAGACCGCAAATCGATTCCATGGTGATCTCGATGAATTGCGAATAGCTAACGCTGCGCTTACAGCAAATTGGATTGCAACCGAGTACAATAGCCAAAACCAGCCAATACAAGTCTTTGGAGCTTCCAACCCTGGCGATTTCTACTCTGTGGCTTCCGAAGAAGACATTTTCCATACCTCAGCTGGAAACGGCGATTGGGACCAAACTTCTACCTGGGACAGCGGAGAAGTACCTGATGGCATGTTTGAAAATGTAGTGATAGCAAATAATGATGTAGACATCGACGGAGGCAGCTCGGACTATTCTGTTTGTAATTGCACCTTAAATGGAACCGGGGGTTCAAATACACGATTGGACAT
>QIMC01000374.1 GCA_003232185.1 Flammeovirgaceae bacterium
CGTAGTACAACACCATAAATATCAATACCACTCCCAGTCCGATCAGAATCGAATTAATTCCCTGTGACTGGGCCTCCTGGCCTAAGGTGGGTCCAATAATCGCTTCCTGAACAATTCGGGTAGGTGCAGGAAGTGCTCCGGCTTTCAATACCTTGCCAAGGTCTGCTGCCTCTTCAATAGTGAAGTTCCCTGATATTACGGAACTACCATCGGGAATCTCCGCCTCAACTCCCGGAGCTGAGTATACATAATTGTCAAGTACTATAGATATCCTGGTTCCGGTAGTGGCGGCATTGGCGGTTAAGGCAGCCCATTTTCGTGCCCCCGTAGAATTCATGGACATGTATACTGCTGGCCTACCTCTTTCGTCATAGTCCTGCCATGCATTGGTGATTACCTCTCCGGTCAGAGGTGCCTTTCCTCCCCTTTGGGTTTTAATGGCGAACAACTCCAGCATTGGAGTGGTACCTGTAATTCAGCTGTCTTTACTGCCCACAGCAATTTAGTATTGGCAGGAAGCAATGATAGGATATCATCTCGCTGGATGTAATCATTGATTCGGCTGGTATCTCGAAGTTCAGCATACATCCCATAAGGTGAGATCTGCAACATCCGGAAAAGCGTAGATACCTGCAGCCCTAAGCTATCCAACGCAGCGGCTGTACTATCTACTGCTGAAAGCTGGTCAGCCAAATCATTTCCAGTACTGTCACTTACACTGTTGGCTGATTCATCATCGGCAATAAGTATGGTGATATCATCTACAGGCTCACTGTCATCCCCACTGGCTTGTGCTATTTTGTCCCGACTTGCTTTTTCCTCGGCCATCAGCTTCAGATTAATACCCTCCAAAGCAGGACCAATTTGGGCCCAATCAGCTACATTGAGAAACTCCAATTTAGCAACCCCTTGTAGCAACTTGCGTACCCGCTCTGGATTGTCTGCTCCTGGAAGTTCAACCTGGATCCGTCCTGTACCCTGGATTCTTTGAATATTGGGCTGAGAAGTTCCGAATCGATCAATTCGAGTACGTAATATTTGAAAAGAACGATCAATGGCATCTTCCACCTCATCATTAATCACTGACAGGATTTCATCATCTGTGCTTTGAAAGTTAAACCGATCCCGGTTGGCAGCACTAGCGAATATGGTGCTCAACTTACCATTGGGCTCCAGTTCTTGCATCATAAAAAAGCTGAACGTAAGTATCCTGGCTATTTTTTTGTCGCTCTTTGGCTAAGGCCAGAGCTTCTAGAAAAATGGGATTTTCATTGTGGCTGGATAGGCCTTTAATGATTTCCACCGGGCTTACTTCCAGGTTTACATACATTCCCCCCTGTAAATCCAGACCACGTTCCAGTTCGGTATTCTTAACATCTTCATAGGTGAAACTGATTCCGAACAAATTATGAACAGGCTCAGTCCAGATTGAGTCGAGATAAGCTTGTTTTTTACTGTAATCTACATTGCCATTTTGGTCTGTTGCATACTCTGTTGCCTGCTGCTGGATGTTTCTGGAAACAAAAGTAAATGACAGATAATAAATACATAAGGCCGATATTAGTACGGTCAAGAATATGATAAACCCTTTATTTTGCATGATATAGTATTATGTGGAGTTGAAATTTGATTCAGGTTAAGATTCAGTGCCCTGAGCACTGTAAAGGATAAACCTGCTAAGGGGCGTTGGGGCTGATAATCAATGGAAATAATGTTTCCAGATCATTATGCTCATAAGATATGCGCAGCGGCACCTCCTGGTATTCCGCTTCGTTTAGCAATACTACATTGCTGACAAAATACGGTACCATTGAAGCCATCCCCTGCACAACTGGGATTAGCGCGTCATATGCCTTCAGCTGCGTTTCTTGCTGATCACCATCTTCATTCACCTCGATAGAAATGCCCTCCTCTGAAGATATATTGGGTTCTGCATATAATGAAATGCTGTGAAACAGCACCATTAAGCTAATTAAGGTCAATATACATTTGTGCAATCGATCCGCCACTGGGCTTATCATCTAATGTTCAAATACAAAAGTACCCATAATCCGTTAACATTCAAGTGTAATTTTCATAGTAGCTAATCTTTAACCCCTAGAAACTGTATCAATTTGCCAATTGCTTCTCCGCGATGACTTATGCGGTTTTTTTGTACTGATGACATCTGAGCGAAGGTATGGAGTACTCCTTCCGGCTGAAACACCGGATCATAACCGAATCCCTGGCTACCCAAGGGTTGTTGGATGATGGTACCAGATATTGTCCCTTCGAAATAATGAATGCCAGAGCCTTTTATAAGGCAGATCACGGTTCTGAACCTTGCCTGACGGTGTTCCTTTCCTTTTAGTTCCTGAAGTAATTTAGCACAGTTTGCCTGATCATTGTTTTCATTTGCATTGGGGTGCGGATCTGCATACCGGGCAGAATGTACACCAGGCGCTCCATCAAGTGCATCAACCTCCAACCCGGTATCATCGGCAAAGCAATCTACTCCAAAATGCTTTTTTATATAACTGGCTTTCTGATGGGCATTCCCTTCCAGTGTAGGTTGGGTCTCTAAAAGCGCAACCTCACAGCCTATGTCCTGCAATGTCAACAGCGAATACCCATTTGGCAATAGTGCTTTTACTTCCTCAAGTTTATGCCGATTATTAGTAGCGAAGCACAAAACCATTCTTCCTATGGGTTCACGCTTACTATGGTAATCTTAAATAATAGAATCTCGTTTTCATTGATGATACTTCCCTGAGGGGGAAAGCAGCCGTAGGCCAATTCACC
>QIMC01000377.1 GCA_003232185.1 Flammeovirgaceae bacterium
GTACCTTCATAAATAGTAGTAATCCGTACATCCCGAACAAGTCTTTCGATATTCATATCTTTCATATATCCCATCCCACCATGTACCTGCTGGGCATTATAACAAATCCTATTGGCATTTTCCGTTATAATGTACTTTGTCAATGGAGACAGCATATCAACAAATCTAGCAGCTTGGTCAAATTTTTCTTTTTCAATGTCATACACTTTCCCTTCTGCTTTCAATTCATCAATTCTTTCTTCAAGTTTATTTCTGAGGTCGAGCCATTGACTGGAGGCGTACAACAAGGATCTATCACATTCTATGGTCATCCGCATGTCGATTAATAAATTGGCTACGGATGGTATATTATAAATTAATTTACCAAACTGCTCTCGAATTTTTGCATAATTCAAGGCTTCATAATAGGCAGCTTCTGCAATCCCCAGTGCTTGAGCGGCCACACTAAATCGGGCTAAATTCAGTATGTATAACACATGAATTAGTCCGTGCCGGCGTTTCCCAACCAGATAACAAGGTGTATCCTCAAAATATAACGCACAAGTAGGCGATCCATGCAGCCCCATTTTCTTTTCTATACGATTCACCTTCACAGTTTCATCACCATGACAGGCGAATAAACTTAACCCGAATATATTGTTGGTGTTGGGCTCTGAGCGTGCTAATACCAATAACACGTCTCCACAACCATTAGAAATGAATTGTTTTTCACCGTTTAAGTACCATTGACCGTGATCATCCTGGTAGGCCTTTAACTTAATGGCTTGAAGATCGGAGCCGGCGCCGGGTTCGGTCATGACCATGGAGCCGGTATGTTCACCCTTAGCATATTTGATTAGGAATTTTTTTCCAATATTTTCAGGGGCGAACTTACCAATGGCCTCTCCAACATCCTGGTAGCCGAACAGAGTCATTAATGAAGCATCTGCCCTGGAAACCATTTCAATCATCATAAAATAAATGGTTGCAGGAAATGAGGTAATATTACGCCCATTAACCCAGCCTGTGCCAATTGATCCAAGGCCTCTCTGGTCCCTTTCGCATAGCTAACTTTACCATTCTGGTGATGAGCACCTTCATGGTCCACAGCCATGGCACGGGGTGCAATAAAATTAGCGCTAAGATCACCCAATAACTCAAGGGCGCCCCGGTAGTTTTCTTCGGCTTCCTGATAGTTCTTGGGCGCACTGTCATATTGTTTGGCAAAAGTGTATTTGTTTTCAAGGATTTCTACCACTTCTTGCAGATCCAAACGGTCAAATTGAAACAAAAGGTCAGTATTGTCGGAGAAAAAGTTTGGCATAAGGATATATTAATGAGTAATTGGTATGATTAATTCACAAATGATAAAATTGTAATTTTTATTGAATAATAATAAGGAAAAATATAATTAATTTAGTATAATAAGATTATAAATCCAATATTTTGAATTTTATGGCCTCAGAAAATGCCACATCCAAATTGGATATTGAAACTAAGCAATGGTCCCTGAAGTTACCTTATGACCATCGAAAAACTTCCAAAACATCCTATAATAAATCGATATGTAATTTTACTTTAGATAATAAAATATTCCAGCATTTGGCTTCTAAAAATAACCATCGGAGAGGGGTCTTTTTTGTGGCTGGGATTGCAGCCCTACTTTATAGGTATACTGGACAGACTAAGATCCCTTTATGTCTTTCAATTTACCAAGAGCCTGATCAACAGAGGATTTCGGTAAATATCCATACTACGGGAAAGTTACAGTTTAGAGAATTACTGGATGACACGCATCAGATTATATTGAATGGTTTCATTCCTTCTAATTCTTCAAACCAGGTCTTCATAACGATTAGGGATAACCATACAATAATTAGTGGTAGGCAGTCGGTCGGAAATGTCCAGCCGTGTAACCCGTCGGATCAAGCGGATGTACACCTGATTGTTTTGCAAAACACTCGGTCGACCACGGTTCGTATTCAGTACAATAGCAATTTATTTCGTCCGGATACAATTGACCGCATTGGACGGCATTTTGAGAACGTGTTGATTTCAGCTATTGAATTTGAGGACGTTTCACTTGCTGATTTAAATCTGTTTGGTGAAAATGAAAAGCAATGGTACAACCGGAATAATAGAGGTGGTCATTTCATTTATCCTTCAGAAAACTTGCACCATGATATAGAAAAACACGCGAATACCCAGCCGGATAAAATAGCGGTCAGTAGTAGGGAAGAATCCCTTACATACTTAGAACTGAATCAAAAGTCAAATCAGCTGGCTCATTACCTTTTGGGTAAAGGAATAACAAGGGAGAGTAGGGTAATGGTATGTGTTGAGCCCTCAGTAGATATTGCGATTGCACTTTTGGCAATACTCAAGGCGGGCGCAACTTATATTCCATTAAATCCGGCTCATCCGGAATATAGAATTAGAACAATAATTAAAGATACTGATCCTGAGCTGGTCATTACCCATGAAGATATAAGTACGGCACTCAATTTTAATGATTTACCAATTCTTACACTTGATAAAAACTCAAATGAACTTAACAGTCAAAGTGCAAGTAGCACCAAACTGCCTACATTTACTATACATCTGGCACCACTGGAATTCCAAAAGGGTCGATTGGGAGTTATGCTAATCTGAATCATTATATACGTGTATCACAGGACAAATACGGATTTAACAGTGCAGAGATAATGCCAGCTCTGGCTAGCTACACATTTAGTATTAGCATGTTTGAGCTACTATCACCTTTAGTAGCAGGCGGAACCTTGAAAATTATGGATCGTTCTGAGGTATTGGATGTTGAATATATGGCACATACCCTTCAGACGGCGACTTTTGTACACGCCGGACCAAGTTTGTTGAAGACCCTGGTAAAATATATTCAAAGGAATATTGCTGACTATACTGTGTTTGATGGCCTTCGACATCTTTCTTCAGGTGGCGACATGGTTCCTCCTGATTTGCTAAGGAATCTTCAGCTAATATTTCAGAGCACAGAGTTATATGTCATATATGGTTGTAGTGAAATAGCATGTATGGGGTTTACTTACGCGGTTAACCCGATAGTCCCGATAGAAAGGACTTATGTAGGCAAACCTTTTAATAATGTTGTGCTGATGCTCTTGGATAAAGAGGGTAATAATGTCCCCATTGGAGTGTCAGGAGAAGTATGTATAGGAGGTAATGGGGTGGCTATTGGTTATTTAAATAGACCAGAGTTAACGGATGAAAAATTTTTCGTTTATGACGACATCCGATTTTATCGAACCGGTGATGTTGGACGACTTAATCCTGAGGGTAACCTTGAACTTTTGGGCAGAGAGGATTTCCAAATACAAATACATGGAATGCGTGTAGAACTTGGTGAGGTTGAATATTATTTACGTCAGATGCCAGGTATTCAAGATGGAGTAGTGGTTGCAAGACCACATGGTAGAAAATGCTTTGGTCACATTTTATGTTAAAAATAAAAAGTACCAGGTCGATTCAG
Source organism: Flammeovirgaceae bacterium (assembly GCA_003232185.1). Taxonomy (GTDB): domain Bacteria; phylum Bacteroidota; class Bacteroidia; order Cytophagales; family Cyclobacteriaceae; genus SZUA-3. The sequence continues at coordinate 3,485 of QIMC01000377.1, forward strand.
AATCGATACGCAACCACATGACGCAGTTTGTTCCTGACTATATGGTTTCTTCATTTTATATGGAACTTGATGCGTTGCCAACAAATATCAATAATAAGTTGGACCGCAAGGCACTGCTGAATGTTGATCTTATTTCTTCTTCCAAAGGAAGCGAGCCAGGAACTAAATCAGAAATAGAACTGGCCTTACTTTGGTCGAATCTACTTCAAATTGAGAGAATTGGTCTTCACGATAATTTCCTGGCTATTGGAGGAGACTCTTTGTTGGCAATGGAATTTATTGGTCAGGTTCAGGAGATAATGGGGGTTAAGCTTAACGGATTGGATGTAATGCGTGAGTCTCTTCAAGTGTTGTCCACTATATGTGATGCTAAACTAGGCCGTTTATCTACAAGTACGGATGAAAAACCTGGTGCTCCATTGACCCAGAAAATTAACCAAATTCAATCATTTTTCTTTGGGCCTAGTGATAGCCTGTACGGATTATTACACCCTGTGAAAGAATTTTCCACCACCGGTATATTGATTTGTCAACCTACGGGAGGAGAATACAAACGGTGCCATTTTATGTTTAAAACACTTGCCGATAATATTGCACAGGAAGGTATTCCAGTCATGAGGTTTGACTACTTCGGAACAGGCGATGCTCTAGGTGATAATATTGAGGCATCCATTGACCGTTGGAAATCCGACATCAACCATGCACATCAGGAACTGCTTGCCAGAACTAATTGCAAATCTGTCATTGTACTGGCGGTGCGG
>QIMC01000002.1 GCA_003232185.1 Flammeovirgaceae bacterium
GCCAGCATACCGATCTTGCCTGATCGTCCCATATATCTTTTAGAATATTGGTCATTTGTAATCCCTGACCAAAAGATTTAGACAGCTGAAACAGCTCACTGCTGTTTTTGGTAATTTCAGGGGAGTAGAGGCAGAAGAGCTCAGTTAGCATTTCTCCCACCACCCCAGCTACACAATAACAGTACCGATCCATTTCAACCTGATCTTTCAGACCTTCTGCGTTTGAATGCTCTTGAAAATAGACCATACCCTCCAACATTATTCGCACACAACGCACCAGGCTTCGCTGCTGTGCTGTTTCAAAATTTTTGGCCCGACTAACCCGGTCAAGTTGTTTGATCAGCTGATGCTCGCCCGGGATGGTGTGCTCAGAGAGCAAGGGTGCCAACTGATTGACCAACAGGACCGGGTCTTGATGATCTCGGAGTATTTCTAAAAATTGGTTGCTAAATAGTTTTTTTTGCTCAAACGACAGCAGTGGCTCATCTTCTATGGTGTCGATGATGCGGCACAATAAGTAGGCATTGGATATTACTTCTCTTAATTCTTCAGGGAGCTGAGGAATGGTAAGTGCAAAAGTTCGTGAGGCCCCTTCAAGCATTGCCACTTGAAATTCGCTATCGCTCAACTGTGATTGGGAACTTCGGCCCTGGCCCTCATGTGGTGAGGCATGATCGTGCACAGAATTGGAGTTTTTATCGATTGTTTGTCTCACGGAATTTAATCAATAATTCAACATCCTTTATTATATTTATATTTAAGTACAGTTAGGGCTCGGAATAGATTTCTTGTGCATAATCCGGGTTTAATTAAACCAATATAGTTATGCAGGTCATACTTGCCAAACCACGAAGTTTTTGTGCTGGTGTAGTTCGGGCTATAGAAATAGTAGAAAGATCCATTGAATTGTATGGCCCACCGGTATATGTCACCATGTGGTGAATGATCTAAGGCAAAAAGGAGCAGTATTTGTTGAAATACTTGACGACATTCCCAGAGGTGAAAAGGTTGTTTTTAGTGCCCATGGGGTGGCAAAACATAGAATGACCGATGCGGCTGACCGGGGACTGTGATGGATGCTACTTGTCCATTGGTGACTAAGGTTCATGTGGAAGTGCAGAAATATGCCAGAGAAGGCAAAGAGGTAATACTTATTGGGCACGCCGGGCATGTGGAAGTTATTGGAACCATGGGCCAATACAACCATAATTTTGGCGGAAGTATATACCTGGTACAATCGATTGAAGACGTTGAGCTACTGGATGTTAAAAACCCTGCCGCCCTGGGATACGTTACTCAGACTACCCTTTCAGTTTTCGATACTGAGAAAATCATTTTGACATTAAAAAAGAGGTTCCCCGGTATCTCGGGACCTAAAAGCGATGATATTTGTTATGCCACCCAAAACCGTCAACAAGCGGTGGTAGACCTGGCAGCAGAGGTAGATGTGTTATTGGTAGTTGGTACTGAGAATAGTTCGAACTCTAACCGGCTGAAGGAGGTCGGTGAGTTACATGGCGTTAAATCATATTTGATACCGGGAGCGGATGACATCGATCCCGCTTGGTTTGCTCCTGATTGTCAAATTGGAGTTACTGCCGGTGCTTCGGCCCCAGAGGTAGTGGTAAACGGAGTGCTGGATCGTCTGATGGAGATCGGTGTTACAAAAATCACCGAAATGTTAAGTGAGAATGAAAGGGTCTCTTTTCCCCTCCCAAAGGTGCTGAGAAAAAATGGTTGATTAATTAATCAGAAGCATGAGTGTACCTATAAGACAATAGATAACTGTAGCTAAATATATTATCGGTCAAATACTGAAAGGAAACAGGCGTTATCCTTTGGTACTGATGTTGGAACCTCTTTTTCAGTGTAATCTGGCTTGTTAAGGAAGTGGAAAGATTGCTTATCAGGATCATATCTTAAAACGGAGAATGTCCGTAGAGGATGCCATTAAATTGGTGGTGGATAGGGGTTTTAGAGTTACTATAAACTGCACCTTGTTCCAGGGCGAAGATCCAGACGAAGTGGCCAGGTTTTTTGATTATGCCATGACCCTGGGAGTAGAAGGGATAACCATTTCTCCCGGATATAGCTATGAAAAGGCACCGAGACAAGATGTTTTCCTATCCCGTAAGAAAAGCAAAGAGCTAATGGAAGATACCAATTGGGAAAAGTACGGTACCGGCAAAAACCCCAAATGTGATAACTGCATGGCCCATTGTGGATATGAAGGTACTGCCGTAGATGATACTTTTGCCAATCCCATTAAAGCGCTGAAAGTCCATCTGAGGGGCCCCAAAACCGAAGGAACCATGGCAGAGGAATTGCCTATTACTTATGAACCTATAGAGAATTTCGAACGCCGTACACCGAATGTCGAACCCAGTAAGACCTAATCGAGTGTACACCTTTTCCAATTCAGCAAGTGGTCTTTCCTCAAGGTTCTCATATTTGATTTCAATAAATTCACTTTTCGGCAGGCGACCCAAAGGGACCATGATTGATCTGGTATAAATTGCAATTAATTACCTTTATTCAGAAATATTTATCATATGGAGCATGATGCTCTTTAGCCATACGTTGTAAGCAATATCGTAAAAAAGAAAATCAATGAAATATTTATCAACTTCAGTCAGCATTAGCTAAAGAACGAGAATTAGAATCCAAAGATTTATTTAATCAACTTAAAGGAAATGGGTGGATATATAAAAAAGAAGGAATTTGGCACTTAACGAAAGAAGGTAAAATTGCGGGAGGAGATATTAAGTACAACCCTAAATTTGGGGAATATGTTGTTTGGCCATTCAATCTTGACTTAGATAAAAAAGTAAACAAATCCGACAAAATTAGTTCTTCAATTATCGGAAAGGAATTTGACATTTCTGCCCAAAAAATAAATACAATTTTAGCAGAATTAGGTTGGATCGAAAAATCAAATATTGGCGGTTGGGATGTCACCAAATTTGGTGCTAAAAATGGAGGGATTAAAATGGAGGCTCAAAATGGCTCTCCATATGTTATTTGGGACAAAAGTATTTTAAACAACAAAAGCCTTATTGACTCTGTAAATGTTGCTACAGGAAGCAATTATGAAGAAGATAATTCAGCTTCTCAAGATAATTATTTAGGCATAGACGAATTCAGACAGAAATATGAAGCTAAATATCGAACACAAGATGGGCATAGAGTGAGAAGTAAAGCAGAAGCAATGATTGATGATTATTTATATCGAAATGGAATCGCACACGCTTATGAAAGAAGACTGCCAGGCATTGATGAGGATGTACTTTCAGACTTTTACATACTCAAAGGCAATGTTTTTATTGAATTTTGGGGAATGGAGGAAAATGAAAAGTATGCTGAACGCAAAAAAAAGAAGTTAGAAATTTATGCACGAGAAGGATTTAATTTAATCGAAATGAAAGACAGTGATATTCAAAGCATTGATGATGTATTACCAAGAAAACTAAAAAAATATGGGGTTAATATTTCATAAAAACTGCACACAATGGCTAAAAAACATAGGGGTTTTGGTGGTAAATTGAAAGGACAGAGTTTCAAACTCCCTACGATTTCATAGTGTGCCAAGAATCTACCACGGCAATAAAAAGGGTAGAATGCTGTAAATAAGATGATGGTAGGTCCATCAGAGTCGTTGTATAGG
>QIMC01000352.1 GCA_003232185.1 Flammeovirgaceae bacterium
GGAGGGAGTGATTTTCTAGTCTTACGGGAGGCCCAACGAAATCTGGTGGATGCCAATGGCCGCTTATTAGATGCCATTTTTTCTACTAAACTGGCTGAAAATGAGCTTTTACGATTGTCCGGAAACCTTGTACCGGTAGATGTTCCCCGCTGATCTGTACCCGGGTCTGGTCAATAATTCCATTTGCAATTTTACCATAAACCAGAATCAGACAATTTCGTATATTGCGTGGTTTCTGAACGCCAAGAGGATTTTTTTAAGGTATTATGAACAAGAATTTCAATTTCCCATATAAAATTAACCCAAAGTACCCTGATATAGTAGCTTATTTTAGTATGGAGTTTGCTATAGACCAGGCATTGAAGATTTACTCGGGTGGACTGGGCTTCTTAGCCGGCTCTCACATGAGAAGTGCTTATGATTTGAAACAACCGATGATTGGAATCGGAATGTTGTGGAAAAAGGGCTATTACGATCAGATAAGAAAAACTGATAAGTCCATGGAGGTGTTGTTTCAAGAGAAGATATACTCTTTTCTTGAGGACACGAACATCAGCTTTGATATTATGGTGAACCAGCACATGGTAAAAGTAAAAGCCTTTTATCTGGATCCGTCCATTTTTGGATCCGCACCATTGTTTTTGTTAACTACAGACCTGCCAGAGAACGACTATTTGGCTCAAACCATTAGTCATCGTCTGTACGATTCAAATATTGATGCCAGAATTGCTCAGTATATTGTACTGGGGCTAGGAGGAGCCAAACTTTTGGACCACTTGGGGTTAACACCATCGGTATACCACCTCAATGAGGCCCACGCGCTTCCGGCTGCTTTTCATTTATACCAAAAGTTTGGTTCGTTGCAAGCAGTAAAGGATCGTTTGGTATTAACTACTCATACCCCGGAACAGGCTGGAAATGAAACCCACGACTTTAGCTTGTTGGAGAAAATGGGGTTTTTCAGTGGAATAAAGCAAGCGGTGGTCAAAGATCTAACCGGAATCGAAGGATCGGACCCTGGCTGCATTGAGGTTAAGTAAAATTGCCAATGGCGTAAGCAAAAAACATGGAGAAGTGGCTAAGAAAATGTGGTCTGACCACGAAAATATTTGTCAGATTTCTTCCATAACCAATGCCCAAAACCATAGATATTGGTCAGATAGGCAATTGTACGATTTTATGGAGCGCGGTGACCTCGAAGCCATGCAGATCAGAAAGAAGACACTGAAAAGAAAGTTCTTTCAGGTAGTGGCTGATCAGACAGGGAAAATTATGGATCCCGAAGTATTGACCATTGTGTGGGCCATGAATACAAACGTCCAGATTTAATTACCGCGGAATTTGATCGCTTCCGGAAACTTGTAACCGACAAGCACCGACCCATACAGATTATTTGGGCGGGCAAGCCATATCCCATGGACTATGGGGCCATCAGCACTTTTGATAGTTTGGTTAACATGAATAAGGAGTTCATGAATTGCGCTGTGCTGGTTGGGTACGAGTTATGGTTGTCTTTAATGTGTAAAAAAGGGGCTGACCTTTGGTTGAACAACCCCAGGGTGACCAGAGAAGCTTCAGGGACCAGTGGTATGACGGCTGCCATGAACGGAGCGGTCAATTACTCCACTCAGGATGGCTGGATTCTCGAATTTGCCAAACACAAAGAAAATAGTTTTGTAATGCCGGTAGTGGATCCTACACTTCCGAATCACCAACAAGACCAAATGGATGCAGAAAACATGTTGAATGTCTTGGAAGAAGACATCCTGCCAATGTACTATGATCATCCGGATCTATGGAATTCATTAGTTTCCAGGAGTTTGCAGGATGTTGTTCCCTATTTTGATTCAGACCGAATGGCGGATGAGTACTATCAAAAGTTGTATAAAATTCAAAATCAGGAAAAGGTTTTACATCCTGTAACATGATGACTTTTGAGGAATGGCTAGTATTTGGTAAATTGATGCTATGAGTACCATACAACTATCATTACAGGCTCTTGCATTACAAAAAATTTCATTATTCTCAGAGCTTCCTGATACAGTGCTACAACAATTAGCATTGGAGCTTGAGGAGGTAGAAGTTCAAAAAGATCATACCATTATCCGTAAAGGTGGAGAAGGAGATAGTATGTTTCTGGTTACTCGGGGAGCGGTTATGGTGCATGATGGTGATCAGCTACTAGCTACCCTAATTGTTGGAGAGTATTTTGGAGAATATGCACTGATTGATTGTTATACCCGAAGTGCTTCAGTAACTGCAACCCAGCCGACTTTGTTGTTGCAATTAAGCCAGGATCGATTTAATGTCATAATGGAGCAGCATCCAAATCTGAAGGATGCGGTACTAAAGGAGCTAATTAAGCGATTGCGAAACCTAAATGTAATGCAGGAGCAATTGGTTAAAAACAATAATGAAATTCAGGAACAGAAACTTGAGATTCAGAAAATGAATGCCTACCTCTCTGAGGTAAGCGATGAAAAAGATAAGATCATGCGTATTCTCGCTCATGAATTAAAGAATACCTTGACCAGCACCATCAGTATTAGTGAATCCCTTCAGGTAGAACTGGCTGATCGAACACCTGATCTATCAGAGTATATAGAAAGGTTGACCAGCTCTTTGTGGCGTATGAATGATCGCATTGATCGGATACTTTCAGTAAAATCATCCCTGCCTAAGGAGAAAGAGCTCAATATTTCAGAATTTAACCTGGTTGAACTGGGCGATGAACTGTTGGTACAGTTTGAGGAGATTGCCAATGAGAAAGGAGTGAAACTGTTGATTAGAATGGACCCTTATTTGGTAAAACTAGACCGTGTTTATACCCATCA
>QIMC01000351.1 GCA_003232185.1 Flammeovirgaceae bacterium
GGGGTACGGCCAAATTCTCCTCCCCAAACTACCAGGGTATCATCCAATAATCCCCTTTGTTTCAGGTCCGTCAAAAGGGCGGTCATCGGGCCATCTACTTCCTTACATCTTTGCTTGAATCCGATGTTTAGTGCTTCAGCTGCCCCTGCACCATGTGAGTCCCAGCCCCAGTGGAACAGCTGGATAAATCGCACTCCTCTTTCAGCCAGTCGACGGGCAAGCACACAATTGTTGGCAAAAGATGTTTTGCCTGGCTCAGTGCCATACATTTCATGGATGTAGGCCGGTTCCTTACTGATATCCATAGCTTCAGGAACTGACATCTGCATCTTAAAGGCCATTTCATACTGTGAAATCCGGGTCAGTATTTCAGGGTCCTGAAACTCCTCATACTGTTTTTGGTTGATCTTATTAATGGCATCAATGGATTGCCTTCTGAGGTTCCGGCTTACCCCTTTTGGGTTGTTCACATACAATACCGGCTCACCATGAGATCGGCACTGGACACCCTGATAGACGGATGGCAAAAAGCCACTACCCCAAACACTTTTTCCCGCACTGGGGGTACCGCCTCCGGAAACGAATACTACAAACCCTGGCAGATCCTGGTTTTCAGACCCTAAACCGTAAGTAACCCAAGACCCCATACTTGGTCTTCCCAATCTGGGGCTGCCAGAATATAACATCAATTGAGCGGGGGCATGGTTGAATTCATCGGTATGTACGGCTTTTAAAAAGCAGACCTCATCTGCCATGGTTGAAAACTTCGGCAGCCTATCGGATACCCAGGCGCCGGACTGGCCATGTTGAGAAAATTGTGCCTGAGGACCCAGCATTTTGGGAGTACCATTAATAAAAGCGAAACGCTTTCCTTCTAATAATGAGGGTGGACAAAGTTGCTGGTCTAATCGCTCAAGCTCCGGCTTATAATCAAATAACTCCAACTGAGAAGGTGAACCGGCCATATGAAGATAGATCACCCGTTTGGCCTTGGGAGCAAAATGGGGTAGGCCCATCTGGTTGACATTGCCATTCGGAGTAGCTGCAAGGGTGTTTAGTCCGGTCATTGAGTTCAACGCCACTGCTCCCAGGCCCATGGAACAGGCCTTTAGAAAATGCCGGCGGGTTAAATATTCCGCATGGGCCAGTCTTGCTTCTTCCAATCGATTATTCTTTGGTTACAAATTCATCCAGGTTCATAATGGCGTTGGCCACCACCGACATGGCGTCCATCTGATTACTTTGGTATGCCCCTGAAGAGACTAATTCACCTTTCATTTCGGTGTTTGCATTATGGAAAAGAGTGGTTAAAATCTCCACCGTTTCATGGTCCGGTTCATTACTTAAGGCGATTTTATAGCCCGCCCGAATAGCTTGTTTTGTATCATTCGGTGCAGCCTCTATCATGCGCCTGGCTAAGGCTATTGATGTTTCAAGATATACCGGATCGTTTAATGTAACCAGCGCCTGTAACGGAGTGTTGGTGCGGATTCTCCTGGATACACAAAACTCCCTGCTTGGGCTGTCAAAGCTTATCATCGAGGGATATGGGGTAGTCCTGCGCCAGAAAGTGTAGAGGCCCCGGCGGTATTTGTCCTCAGGTTTTGTCTCCCATTGGTGATTGCTGTAAACCACGTTCCAAATGCCATCCGGCTGAGGGGGCATTACGCTTTTTCCTCCAATTTTGCGTTCCAACAGGCCACTTACAGCCAATGATTGGTCCCTGATTTGTTCTGCCGATAGTCTGAAGCGCGGGCCGCGTGACAATAATCTGTTGTATGGGTCCAACTCAAGTTTTTTAGCTGTTACCTTTGAAGATTGGCGGTAGGTTGCAGACATTACAATCTCCTTTAGAATACTTTTTACATGCCAACCGTGGTTGTCCATTGCCTGCCTGGCCAGGTAGTCCAGTAGTTTAGGGTTAGCAGGCGGTGATCCCTGAGTACCAAAATCCTCAGCGGTCTCCACAATGCCAATGCCAAACAACTGCTCCCATAACCGGTTCACCAAGACTCTGCCTGTTAGTGGGTTTTGATCACTGACTATCCATTTTGCCAATCCCAGGCGATTTTGGGGTAAATCTTCAGAAAATTCCGGCAATGAAGACGGTACCCCAATTTGTACCTGTTCACCCAACACCATCCAATTTCCTCGCTCAAAGACGTTTGTGGTACGTATGAAATCTGACCGGTCCTTCATTATCGGTGTCTGATCTGCTTTTAATCGAAGCTCTTTTAATTCATTTTGTAACCGCTGTAACTCCTTGGAATTTTTGTCCTGGCTATTTCTATACTCCAGATTAATCTCCTTAATCATCGCTACTCCATCCGGAACCTCTCCTGTGGTGTTGATCATCTGAAATATCAGGTGATGCAAACCCTTGACCTGGGTTTCAATTTCCCAGGATTTTTCCATAAAAGTATTCTTTGCTGTATACTCAGCGCCACGTACTCCTCCAGAGTAAGGTAATTGCATTTCCACTAATTTATCACCCCCAAGGGAGTCAAGGAATACTACCAGTTTTACATCCGGACTGCCCGAAAAATTCAACCCAATGCTTTCTACATCTGTTAAATCAATATCCTTAAACTTGAAATAATATTCCTTTTCTTTTTGAGTATTAACATTATTGCTCCAGTTACTCAATAACCCATCCGGATAAAGTAAGACATTGTGAAAATCATCCATATATTCTGGCAACAAGGTTGGAAACAGGGCTGCCTTAATTTGATCTGAAACCAGCTGATTTGGGTCAGGGCTTGGTTGCTGTTTAATTGCAGCGTTCTATGGTTTCCCTGATCTTTTTGGTATCCTCATCCGTATAATGCAGATATAGCGGGGCGTCCAACATCAGGTCACTATCCTGGGTGGTATTAAAAAATGCAAACCCCTGATAAAATTCCTCATGGCGGATGGGGTCGTATGGGTGGTCATGACATTGTACACATCCAATGGTCAGGGACTGCCACACTTCAAAAGTGGTATTTACCCGATCAATAATTGCTACCGTTCGAAACTCCTCATCCTCTGTACCCCCTTCGGTGTTGGTCATACTATTGCGGTTGAAGGCTGTGGCAATCAATTGTTGGGGAGTGGGATCATCCAGTAAATCTCCTGCCAGTTGCTCAATGGTAAACTGATCGAAAGGCATGTCTTGATTGAGGGCATTTATTACCCAATCACGGTATCTCCAAATAGTGCGTGGTGGGTCTTTTTCATATCCCTTAGAGTCGGCATATCG
>QIMC01000267.1 GCA_003232185.1 Flammeovirgaceae bacterium
AATTCGTGACTGGGCAGTTTCTGTGAGGGTTTTGCAGATAGCCAGGGTGAAGTAAGTGTCAATCCGGCACTTGCTGCAATTGAGCGATTGATAAATGATCTTCTTTTCATGGTGTACTATTAAATTAGGTAATCAGATAGGGATTCTTCCAAGAATAAGCAAAGACCAGCAATTTTCATAACTATATAATTGAAATTTATCAATAGTACCGTGAATGAACTACCTTAGCGACCATGTCTGAAAAATCAGAAATATCACCAAAAAGGGTTTATGGCCTGCAATTTTGGATGCTTAGCTTAAGTACGTTCCTGTTTTTCACCAGCTTTAACATGATCATCCCTGAGTTGCCAAATTACCTTACTTCCATGGGCGGAGGGGATTACAAGGGACTAATAATTTCACTTTTTACCTTGACCGCAGGAATTTCCAGGCCCTTCAGTGGGAAATTGGCGGATACGGTGGGCCGAATACCGGTTATGGTGGTCGGTTCAATTGTTTGTGTGATATGCGCCGTTCTTTACCCATTTTTGACTACTATATGGGGATTTTTTCTATTGCGACTGGTTCATGGTTTTTCTACTGGATTTCAGCCAACCGGGACTTCTGCCTATGTTGCAGATTTAGTTCCCATCCGTCTTAGAGGAGAGGCCATGGGATTGTTGGGTTTGTTTGTTAGCCTTGGTTTTGCGGTAGGGCCAACGGCAGGAGCCTACTTAGCAAAACACATGTCTATTGAAACCATGTTCTACTGTTCATCCGCAGCCGCCCTATTATCGGTGATGGTACTTATTGGAATGAAAGAAACACTACCTCAAACGCAGCGCTTTCATGGTTCGTTGTTAAAAATTGACCGGCATGATATATATGAGCCGAGGGTATTGTCACCTTCGCTTGTGATGATGCTTATTGGCTTCTCTTTCGGTATGATCCTGACCATTATACCTGATTTTAGTGACTATTTGGGAATGAGCAATCGCGGGATATTTTTTGCTACTTTCACCCTGGCTTCCCTGTCAGTGCGGGTAGTTGCCGGCAAGGCTTCAGATCGTTTTGGAAGGGTTAATATATTAAAAATTGGTACCGCTGCTTTGGCCATATCTATGTATTTGATAGGTACTGCAAATTCATTCTATTCATTTATTGGGGCAGCCACACTATTTGGACTAGCCAGCGGAATCAGCTCTCCATCCATTTTCGCATGGACCATAGATTTAAGCTCAGAGGCCCATCGTGGTCGTGGAATGGCTACCATGTTTATTGCTTTGGAAATCGGTATTGGCAGTGGGGCCCTGATCTCAGGGTGGCTTTATGGCAATGACCCCAGTATGTTTTTTTTGGTTGGGTGGAATATTGGCCTTTATTGCATTTCTTTATGTTAATTTGGGGACATTTAGCAGCACAAAACAGGCGTAATAATGACTGTGTCTATGGTCATCAACCCCTATGAGTGACCTTGAGCTGCACTTTGCTTGGTGTAGCCTGCCCAAATCCCCAGGCTTCGCCGGTATGCCAGCGATTGCAGATCATTTCGCCCTCCTTGGGCTGCCAAAGCTCAGAGGGCAATGGTGTCCTTTTTTCTGTAAAGGTTCTATTTCTCCCAGTCTTTAATGGTAATCCGGCCCCGGTATAGGGATACTTCCAGTTTCTGTTTGGAACGCCAGCCTAACTTTTTGATGAACTCTATCGGTATAATTACTGCGTAACTCTTGCCTCCGGATGTTTTGGTAAGGCTTCGGGTATTGCGCTGTGCTAAACTTCTACGGGCCATAAATTAATAAGGTGATTAATGCGGTGATTAATAACGTTATTTTCTTTTGAAGGATCAAGGCACTCTTTAAATTTCTATCGAGATGTAGAGATCCAGCACCGTGGGCGTGCCGCCGTTAAGGTGGCATCCAGAGGGCATGGCCTAGTGCGCATTTGCGGGATAGAGTGGAACGTTCCGAAGGAATCCCTTTGGGGAAGGGTTGGTTTGCGAGTTTACTCGTCCGTGGCGAGCCGCATGCGAGTACGAAGGATGCCGGCCAGCTGATGCCTAACACCGCTTTACCTGGCAAATCTCTTTGTTTTGCACTATTCGCCATGAGCGACCCGCAGGGGAGCCTACGCTTAAAAGCTCCCGCTCCTTTAGGAGCCGGAGCACTTACTTCTGGTAGGACAATAAATTTAGATGTTCGATCTTACTAAAGTCTTTATCTGCACTAAATAAAGGGATATCCAGATACAAAGCGGTACCGGCAATAATACAGTCCGGCAATTTGAGGCCCTGGCTTTGGCGCACTTCAATGGCCCTGCCCTTAATGCCAGCATTGATGTCTATTATGGTACACTGTGACAGCACTTTTTCTATCTTCCCTCGCTGGGTCTTGGTAAGCTTCTTAAAGCCGTATAGTTCTAGTTCACTGATAAAAGACAGGTAGGGGTTTTATCTTCCAGTATTCGGGCCAGGGTCTGATCGCCGCCCAGCAAATACAGGATGATGTTGGTATCGAGCAGCAGCCTATTCCCACTCATCTCTCAGGCGTCTTTGGATGGTTAAAGCATCTTCATTTATCTTTAACACACCACAAAATTTATGCGCTTCAAACCCTTTCTTCGAACGTCTGGCGCCCAGTTTTTTTAGTATGGTTTGAATGGAACTTTTGGTAGCTCCCGATTTCAATACTGTTACCATGATATTGTTGTTTGCCATAAAATTAAGATTTATTCTTTTAACCCAATGGGTGGAACCGCTTTAATCGTAATCCTCTGGTATTTTGTATTTGTCCATTGCAAATCCTAATCTAATCACACACGGCCTTTTAAACCTTATGCTCCAGCGGGCAATGAAAATTTTATCATAGAAGTCCAAATTTAATA
>QIMC01000209.1 GCA_003232185.1 Flammeovirgaceae bacterium
ATCAGGGTTTTTTTTGTTTTATTATTCCCTGTTGTACAATTAATTTCTGCGGGCTGCACCGCCCCGGGGGAGTCGTCAGGAACAATTGATATCAGAATCTGGGATGAAAACAATCAATTGACTCCGGCAAGGGTGCGTATCACTACCATAGATGGGACTTATCTGGCGCCGGAAGGTCACACCGTTGATTTTCCAATAACGCTATCCAGGGACCAGGAAAGCATAGAGAAGGATGTTATACTGGACAATGATCGAAGGTTTGCCTATGTCGAGGGAGCCTTTCAGTTAGCTCCAACCACTGATTCGTTCAGAATTGAAGTTGTAAAAGGTTTTCGATACAAGATACGAGACGATTCAGTATACCTTAAAAACTTCCCCGGAGGCATTGATATTTATTTAGAAAAAGCCTTTGAAGATATTCCGGAAGAGCAATGGTACACCGGTGACGTACATGTACATCACATAAACGTAGAATCAGCCTTGCTGGAAATGAAAGCCGAGGATTTGAATGTTTGCAATCTTCTTATCTCCGACTTCACCTTAGATCATCAAAACTTTAAAGGAAGAGTCGAACCTGCTTCCGATCCTGAGCACCTTATTTTTTATAACCAGGAGTACCGGGAAAATAGGCTAGGACATATAAACCTATTGAATCTTACCGAACGGCTTATAGAACCATCTGTCGAACAGCGAAAGCACCAGTATCCACTTAATATCGATGCCATGGATGAGGCCCATGCTCAGGGCGGGCATGTTTCGTGGGCGCACTTTGCTGCCTGGCCGGGATTGGAAGGCCCTTTGGGTGTTATACTTCAAAAGGTAGACGCTGTAGAATTGTTATGTACCCTTGATCCGTTTCATGAACCTATTTTTGTCTCCGATGTTGTTCCTGAAGTAAGGATGAACTCTGGTTTGAAGCTTTGGTACCGCTTACTGAATTGTGGGTTTAAAATTCCAATAACTGCCGGCACAGATAAAATGGGAAATTTTGTTACCGTAGGTGCCAACCGGGTGTATGCGAAAGTCGAAGATCAGTTTACCTATAAAAACTGGGTACAGGCCTTGACCGACGGAAAGACCTTTGTTAGTAACTCACCTTTTTTGTCTTTTCAGGTAAATGGCCAGGATCCGGGAAGTGTTATCAAAGGTACCTCAGAGGGAACCTATCATGTCAAAGCAGAAGTTTGGAGCCAAATGCCCATAGACAGATTGGAGATTATTGCCAATGGTGAGTTGGTGGCGGAGGTTTCCGTTCCAAAAGGAGCGAATCACGCTACTATTGATATCGAATACCAAACAGAGGAAAGCGTGTGGATAGCTGCCAGGGCTTATCAACTTACCCAGAAAGATACTCGCAACGGCTTGAGTCTGTCTCAGCGAAGAGATGATGGCGGTGGTACTACTTTTTTGAACAACTACTATGGTACCTTAAGGCCGGAGGCTACGTTTGCTCATACCAGCCCGGTTTATATTGATATTGATGGTCAACCGGTCAGATCCAGGGATGATGCGAATTATTTCGTGCGCTATCTTCAGAATGTGATCAACTGGCTGGATGAATCTGGCAGTTTTCCTACTGATGCGGCAAAGCAAGAAGTACTTAAATTTGAGCAAGGCAAGCAAGAATTTGCACTTCGTGCAAATTCTAAGATCTAAGATCTGAGATCTCCCTCTACACCACCGGTTCCCATCCCTTGGCGTATTCTCTTCCCCACAAAGCATTTGCTTCTTTGTCATTGACAATGTGCCCATTGGTACCGTCGATGTGTAGGGTACGTCCCACACCTTGGGCGATGTTGCCAAGATGGCACAATAAAACACTTTTGTGCCCTTCCTGTATTGGGGAGTTCAGTGGCTCTCCATTTCGAATTGCATTCAATGTATTTGCCACGTGATTGTGCGATAGTTTATTGACTCCTACCAAATCAGCGGTATCAAGTTTAGAGTTGCTAAGCAGCTCCTTGATTTGCTTTCCGGATTCGTCATATAACCTGTAACCGTTGGTATTTACCAACATATTGCCTTTGGTCCCTTGTATTAAGGTTCCGGTCGATTGACCATAGATGGGCATGCCATTGCGACTCAAGCACTCCCAGGCTATTGATTTTTTATCACCGAATTCAAAAGCGGCAGTTTGAGTATCAGGAAACTCCCAGTCATCGTCCACATGATACAGGCCGCCAGCTGAGGTCACTTTGGTGGGATATTCAACTTCCAATAACCATCGGGCTACATCAATAGCATGTGTTCCGTTGTTGCAAATTTCGCCAGTGCCCCAATTTTTAAACCAATGCCAATTATAATGTATGATATTGTCCCTGTAGTCCTCCCGGGGTGCCGGGCCTTGCCATAGCTCATAATCAAGTTCTGACGGTATCGATGCCGGTTTACCATGACCTATGGATTCTCTCTTATTGGAGTACCAGCACTTGGCGTGATACGCATCTCCAATGAGCCCAGCCCTAATGTCTTTAAGCGCAGTTTCGGCAAACAGCCCCGAACGTTGTTGGTTCCCCATTTGGACTACTTTACCATATTTTTTCTGGGCAGCAACCACAAGTTCTCCTTCACGGGGATTATGTCCACATGGTTTTTCTACATATACATGTTTATCTGCCTGAAGTGCCATTATGGTGGCAGGGGCATGCCAATGATCAGGAGCGGCGATAACCAGCAGATCAAGATTTTTATCTTCCAATACCTTTTCACCTTTTGGTTTGGAGCCCTGAGTTTCATGGGCCATAGTTACAGTTTTGTTCACAACATTGGAATCCACATCACAGATATAGGATATCACTACATTATCCGATTCTATGAATACCTTTGTAAGGCCGTGTCCGCGGCTGTTGGTCCCCATAACCGCTACATTTATCCGGTCATTGGCACCAATGATCTGGGAATAGGATTTTGCTGTACTTATAAACGTAAGTCCTAACCCTCCAACTATTGTGTTTTTTACAAATTTTCTTCTGGATGACATGGCATTTGTTTTTAGTGGTAAGTAATAGTAATCAAACGTTTTAGAAATTTCAAGTGGTTATTTATATAAAGCAACCTCTTGATTTTCCATTTGCAAATTATTAATCCTGATCTATTTCGAATTTCAGGTTTATTTCAGGGTGCGTTCCTGGTGCGGTTATCGCATTGAGTACTTCAAAATTTAATTCAACAGAGGCCAGTTTTTCTTTGGTTTTTATTCGAAGTTCTATAGAAGATTGAGGCGGAACCTCTATTATGTCACTATTAAGATGAAATGTATATTCTGATAAATTGCGTAAAACGAACCTTGCATCAGAGTTGTTCTTGATTTCAGCTACCAACACACTGGTTTCATCCAAATAGCGGGCTTCTCCGGTTTCCAGACAACTTTTAAGCAGTGGCCCTAGTTCGCTTTCATTTCCTATCAGATTGTTTTTAAACCAAGCCACTGTTCTTCGGGCAATCAG
>QIMC01000464.1 GCA_003232185.1 Flammeovirgaceae bacterium
TTTGGTAGCGGTCATGATCCTCAGGTTGGGCTTTCCTTTTCATATAGGGTGGGAGGGGAATTTGACCAACTATTTTAACCAATTCCAAAAATGTTAAATCAGCAGGATCCCAGGTAAGTTTGACTTCATTGGGACCAACCTGGGCGGCTGTTAATTCTATTGCTCGGCCCTCAATCAATACCGTCAGATGCAGTAACTGGCCTTTTTCCCATCGTTTGAGGTTGCCTATCATGCATGACCAGGTTGAGCATCCCTTGGCCAGCATGGCTAAATTGATATCTGTGAAAGGGAATATCGGATGCAGAAGGAAGATTTCGATGGATGCCCCGGTATCTTTAGTAAACTGAAGTCGGGCGGGAATTACCCGGGTATCATTGAAAACCAGGGTGCAGTTTTTGGGTAAATGATGACTGATTGAATTGCCGGTATATACCAAAAGTTTACTGGCATCGCGTTCGGCCAATGGATGTTGAGCGATACGGTCCTCTGGTAACTGGTAATTGTAATCCCGGAGATTGATTTCAGGCAGCTCCATCATTTTACTGCAAATATATCTTATCAAAAGGTTACCATGGGCTAATTGCAAACAATTGTATTGAACCCGGGTTAAAGGAACTAAATTAACTGAGAATCTCTTTAGGTAAAGAGAAGATATGAGCAACAACAGACTAATAGTTTTCGACTTTGATGGCACCATTGCAGATACTTTGGACCTGGGTCTGGAAATCTCCAATGATTTGGCAAACAATTACGGGTATCGAAAAGTCTCCAAGCAAGAACTTATTCATTACAGAAATTTAAGCACCCGGGAAGCATTAAAGAGTGTGGGAGTAAGTTTCCTAAAACTCCCATTTATTGCCCGTGATTTTAGAAGAGCACTTAATAAGCGAATTGAATTTTTAGAACCAATCAAAGGTATGGCAAATGTGATCACCCAATTGCATCAGCAAGAATATACCCTAGGCATCATTACCTCAAATTCAACAAAAAACGTGACCAGCTTCTTGAGTAGAATCTCGTTACTGGATAAGTTCGACTTTATTCATCCGCACAGCAACCTATTTAGCAAAAGCAAAATGCTTAAATCCATTTTGCAAAACTATAAGCTTGATACCAGCGAGGTGTTGTACATAGGGGACGAAACCCGGGACATAGTTGCTGCCAGAGAATGCAATATTCCGATAGCATCTGTTTGCTGGGGATTGAATACAAAAATGGCATTAAAGCAATTGGATCCCGATTACCTCATTGAATCTCCTTCACAGCTCTTGGAGGTTATTGTTCAAGAAACGATACTCAGCTAATAGCAGAACCTAAGAACCAATTCTAATGATCAGATCAGCGGTCGTACCATCCAATTACCTTAACCAGGTTGCCCATGGCTGAAGTAAGCTTGGAGTCAAAAATACAACTGTGCGAATTACCTACTATGTCGATTGAAACTATGGGGTCAGTGGTATATTCCATAATACCTTTAAGTGGCCCATCAGCTGCTGCCTTCATCGCTTCATTTACCTGCTCTGCAGTTACATCTTGTTTCAGTACTGCTACTAAATCAGTTACAGAACCATCAGGAATGGGAACCCTCATGGCAATTCCATCCAGTTTCCCAGCCAGATGAGGCAACACCAGGCCTACTGCTTTGGCCGCACCCGTCGAAGTAGGTACAATAGATACCGCTGCCGATCGGGCTCTTCGCAAATCGCTGTGCGGCGCATCCTGAAGGCGTTGATCTGAGGTGTAAGCATGAGTTGTGGTAATAAAACCTTTTTCCAGACCGAAACTATCATCCAAGATCTTGGCCATAGGTGCCAGACAATTGGTGGTACAGGATGCATTTGAAAGAATGGTATCATCGGGCGACAATACGTGTTCATTCACTCCTAAAACTACCGTTTTAATATCTCCCTGTGCTGGGGCAGAGATTACCACTTTCTTTGCTCCGGCTTGTAGGTGCTTGCCTGCTCCCTCTGCATTTCTAAAAAATCCGGTAGACTCCAGAACCACATTTACCTCCAGTTCTTTCCAGGGTAAATTGGCCGGGTCACGTTCTGCAAATACTTTGATATAATTCCCATTTACAATAAATCCACTGTCGTCAGCAGTCACAGTACCGTTGAACTTGCCATGTACTGAATCATATTTTAAAAGATGGGCCAGCGTGAGATTATCTGTCAGGTCGTTGATGGCCACTATATCTATGTTCTCCAACAATGATTTAAAAGTCAGGCGACCGATTCGTCCAAAACCATTGATGGCAACTTTTATTTTGGTCATTTTATTAATATTTAAGGTTTTTCCGGTTAGGGACACAAAAGTACCACAAGTAAAATATAAATACAATGAAATTACTTCAATAATAGCCAGGCCATTTTGTAATATGATCAACCACCAAAGAAGCTTTGGATAATTGGTACCACAGCCGGATGCTTAAGCAGAATTGCCTTTTGCAATTACTGTCAATTGATGACATTGTTAACATTAATCCGTATTTTCCGCTAATTGGAGAAAAGTGGTTTCAGGATGGCCACATAAAAATATTTAACACTTATATATTAAAGTGACGGAGCGGAAAAGAAAACACAGATATTGGATCCGTCTGATGGTGCTAATATTGATGGTGCCCATATTGTTCATTGGACTACAGTATTTACGTATCCAGGGATTTAAAGAGGCGCTAATCGCTTTGGTTGAAGCGGAAACAGATGGTGCTTATGTTTTGTCCATCGGTGCAACTGATATTCAATATTTAAAACGGTCATTTTCCCTTAAGGAAATAATACTTTCTAAAACTGACCCCAGTGATTCCACCGGCGTTTTGGAAGTAAGAACACCCCAATTGACTGTGACTACCGGGTCAATGTTGTCCATGTTGATTAGTAAACAATTCAAAATACAAGAGCTTTCAATCACCGAACCAATTGCCAGCATTGGATTAAATGATAAGAGGGAAGTGGATAGGAGCCGGCAGAATCGTGTCAATATGGCACATGAGATTGTTCAGTTCTATCCGGCCATTGAATCCATACTGAGTGAATTTGACATCAAATTTTTTCACATCGACCGAGCTGGGATTGAACTGGACAGGTCCCAGTCATCAATTGAAATACGGCTTTTGGATCTTTTGGTATCAGATTGGAACATGCGGGAACTGTCCGATGAGGCTGAGTTTAGATTGTCCCTGGGCCAGCAGTCTCTTGAATTCACCAGAACTGATTTCTCATTTGGCTCTATCGTATATGACTATCGCCTTGGAGAGCTTGAAATCATTGACTATAGCTTTATACAGAAAGATTCATTGGAGCGAACCGTGATCAACATCGAAGGGGCATCCATGCGGGTCAACAACCTGGACTATGAGGCATTGATCAATGATGAACATTTCGTTTTGGAGCAGATGACCATTAATGAGCCTTTTATTGCAGTCCATATTTATCCCCATAAAAAAAAGAAGAAAAAAAGTAAGTATCCTATATCGGACTTACTTAAGCGAAACCTTCCAGAACTCCTTATTGATGAATATAAACTCAATGACGGCAGATTGGAGTTGAATATTTATGGAGAAACGGATACCTTCTATGTGCATCTTCCCAAAATGAATCTGGATGCCAAAAACATCCAGGTAACGGAAGACAGCAGTACAATTATGATTGGTAAATTAAACCTGGAACTAGATAAAACCCTTATTGGATTAGGTGGCCCATTA
>QIMC01000255.1 GCA_003232185.1 Flammeovirgaceae bacterium
TCATTATCTTTCGAATGGTTATTATATACCTTGTAATACAGTTGAAATTAATATTTTAATAATGGAATGCATCCAGTTAACGTAAATAATTATCATGAAAAATAGGTTTGAAGAACAAGATTCCGGATCACTACGTCGGGATTTCATTAAAAATGCTGCGGTTGGAGTATTTGGTTTGTCTCTGGCACCGAACTTCGTTTTTGGCCAGCAAAACACAAACAGCAAGGTGCGATTGGGATTTATCGGAGTAGGAGGTAGGGGCAGATCGCATCTACGTAACATCCTGAGAAGGATCCTGAGAAGGGAGGATGTACTTATACCGGCCATTTGTGATATTGATCCGGCTGCCGTTGAACAAACCCTGGATATGATTTCTAAGGCTGGCTACGAAAAACCGGCGATATATGCTGAAAACGAAAATTCATTTCGAGATCTTTTATCAAGAGATGATATAGACGGGGTAATTATTGCCACGCCCTGGTTATGGCATACACCTATGGCGGTTGCGGCCATGGAAGCTGGCTACGCTGGCCGAATGTTGGGATCTGGTAAATGCTTTCGAAAAAACCGGAGTACCTGCCATGATCCTGGAAAATGTATGTTACCGGAGAGATGTTATGGCCGTACTTAATATGGTAAGACAGAATGTTTTTGGCGAAATACTCCATGCCAGGTGCGGTTACCGGCATAGTTTGCTGGGAGTTAAATTTGACCCGGGAGTGTCCTTCGGCGAGGGTTCTCATGGCGAAGCACGGTGGCGAACACAGCATTAATGCCGATTTATATCCCACTCATGGAGTAGGCCCCATAGCCAATATGCTTAATATTAACCGGGGAAACAGTTTTCTTACACTCACTTCTCATGCAACCAAGTCAAGGGGATTAAACCATTACATCGTGAATCATCCGGAAGGAGGCCCCGGGCATCCCAATGCAAAAATTAATTGGGCGCTGGGAGATGTTATAACGTCTACCATCAATACTGCAAATGGTGAAACCATCATTGTTACCCATGATACCAACCTGCCAAAGCCCTATTCACTGGATTTTGAAATCCAAGGAACCAAAGGATTGACGGAATTTGATATGCACACCAAACGAATCTATGTTGAGGGTACCGGGAAACATGATGAATGGGACAACATGGACTACTGGCTGACCAAGTATGATCATCCCCTATGGAAAAAATATGGTGAATATGCCGAAGGCTCCGGTCATGGCGGCATGGATTTTTTCGTGGATCATGCTTTTGTTGAAACCGTTAAGAGAAAAGCACTCCCACCGTTGGATGTTTATGACGCGGCAGCATGGAGTGCAATAACTCCGCTTTCTGAAAGGTCCATAGCAGAAGGAAATGCACCACAGTATTTCCCGGATTTCACCAGGGGAAAATGGATCAAAAGAAAACCTGTTTTTGCACTTAGCGATGATTATTAATGATACCTAAGATGACCTAAAAAAATATGAGATATTAGATGCCTGCTACAAGTCCCTTCAAGTTGCTAACCGGCTGTCCTCACTTTACTTTTTTCGAGGTTTAAGCATGTTTCGTGGAATGGTCTCTGTTTCTATGACCTGATACAGCCTTTTTTTATGTTTATTGTGGGCGTTGTGGGCGTTGCCATACCATATTCCTATGCAATCAGAATAAAGCGAGGACTGAACCATAGTCAGATCTCCAGGCATGTGCGCTTTGCCCAGAAAGGGGGTCCACCACAAGAATTGTTTCCAGAATCCCTGTCCAATTGAATGTAGTGTATTACCCGGTCGGGATGAGCTCCTGCATTAATTTAAGGGGAACCGGTTTGAAACCCACTAACTGTGATCCTCTTCAAGCAACAATGCTAGGGCACTATGATCCAAGTCCCCTTTTCCCTGCTCTATTAACCGATCCATCTGTTTAGCTACCAGACTGGCTCCGGGTACCGGCACGTTCAGTTGATCACTGGTTTGTAACACGATATTGAGGTCCTTTTTATGCAGTTTGATCTTGAATCCAGGTTGGAAATTTCTGTCAATGTACCGTTGACCATGGACTTCTAATATACGGCTTTGGGCAAACCCTCCCAGCAGCGCTTCCCTCACCTTTGCAACATCCACGCCAGCAACCCGGGCAAGGTTGAGCGCTTCGGCAACTGCTTGAATGTTCATGGCCACTACTATCTGATTACAGGCTTTAGTAACCTGCCCGGAGCCTGCCTCGCCAATGCGCACAATATTTTTTCCCATTTTTTCAAAAATCGGTAAAGCCCGGTCAAAAGCTGCCTGATCACCACCCACCATAATAGATAAACTGGCGGATTTTGCACCTCCTTCTCCACCGGATACTGGGGCATCAAGTGCTTGAATTCCCTTTGCCGTCAAGGCTTGGTGGACTTTTGTTGCTGTGGATGGAGCTATGGTGGACATATCAATATACAGTTTTCCTTTGCTGAGCCCTTCCAGCAGGCCATTCTTCCCAAGCACTATACTTTCAACCTCTGGTGAATCAGGTAGACAAGTGATCACTACTTCGCTGTTTTGGGCCACCTCAAGGGGATTTTCCACTAATTTAGCACCAGCCTCCGCCAGTATACCGGCGGAAGAGCTACCACGCAATACCGTAACCTGATATCCACTACTGAGTAAATGTAAGCACATGGGCCGCCCCATTATACCTAACCCGATAAATCCTATTGTTTCCATTATTCGTAATTTAAGGTTGCCTGCTTTTCTTGGTCTTTAAAAAACTCATGTCTGAGCCAAACACTATAAACCTATAGCCGTTTTGATGATTTGGGTTACTATAATTCGCTGGCCACCGCCTGAATCAATGCTTTATTATATCCATAGGCAAAGGCATGTGCTTGAAGACTGCTAGCCGGATCGTCATGTTTGGGTACATGATCAGGCATAATCATGCCATGGTATCCAACATCGCGTAAAGCACGAATAACTGCTACAAAATCCATATCGCCATTGTCTGGGTATACTTCCTGGAAATTATTCCAACCTCCTTTAATGTTTCTTAAATGAATGTTGAAGATCTGGTTTCTTTCCCCAACCCATTTAATTATAGGAAGAATCTCTGTTCTAGGATCTAC
>QIMC01000328.1 GCA_003232185.1 Flammeovirgaceae bacterium
GTAACCGGTGATATGCTAACCGAACGATATAGGATACCCACACCCCAACCGGCTACTCCGGATGCCGTAACTACTATCGTTGCCGAAGTAGCGAATTTTTTTTCCTGGAAAGAAGTTACCGGATGTGGATTCCCTGCAGCCGTTAAAAATGAGGTGGCCTTAACTGCGGCGAATATAGATAAATCCTGGATTGGGGTGAATGTTGCAGAGTTGATCTCCGACAAAACTGGGTGCCTTACCCATGTTTCAAATGATGTGGATGCAGCCGGAAGGGCGGAAATAGATTTCGGGGCGGGTATAGGTATTCAGGGAGTGGTTCTGGTGCTGGCGTTAGGTACTGGAATAGGCTCTTCGTTGTTTATAGATGGACATCAGGTGCCGAACACAGAACTTGGGCACGTGGAAATGCATGGGGCTATTGCTGAAAAGTATGCTTCAAACTATGCACGAGAGAGAGAAAACCTGAGCTGGGAAAAATGGGGGAAACGATTGAATGAATACCTGAATTACATTGAATCAATCTTATCATAATCGGAGGTGGAGTTAGTAAATACCACCATGAATTTTTCCCCTATTTAAGTTGCCGTGCTGATTTGGCACCTGCAAAGTTACGAAACCACGCCGGAATTATTGGTTCAGCATGTTCGGCAAAATATCTAGTTAAGTAGTTGAAGTACTATGATGAGTTTAGTTCGGATATCCTGTATAAGCGCGATTGTACCAAATAAGCATATTTCCATTTGCTAAGAATAGCTTGTGTACTGATATTTACCGTTGCCTGGTCACCATTACTCGGTCAGACTACCTCTTGGATTAATGTTTCCGGAAAAGTTATTGATGCCGATAGCCTGACACCTATTGCTTCTGTTTATATTTATGTTCCTGAGAGCACACCCGGGGCTATTGCTTTGATCGGAGCTGTATCCAATGAAAATGGATTTTTCTCTATCAGAATCAAAATTACCGACACGCTGGCCTTTTCGGCAGTAAATTACCTGACAAAGTACTATGTGCTTCCCGATTCATTGAAAAGGGGGCGTCCTTATATTGAGATACCCATGATCTTTCGGACTATTGAGCTCAAGGAAGTAGTAGTGAAGGGCCACCTAAATCCAGCTGCGGTTAGGAGGTATTTAGATAATTTAAGACGCCGGCGGAAAAATGAGAATCCAGCCAATATTACCAGAAACATTCCCCAGTCAGACCCTATTTCTACCCCAAAGGGTCGTAAACATACCGTATCACTGGGAACTTCTACCAAGCCAGAAGGGGGTGCAGCCCTGGAAGGAGTCTTGACTGGTCTGGCAAATCTATTTAATAATCGGGCCCAACAACAGAAACGCATTGCAAAGTTTTTGGAAGCTCAACAAACCAGAGAAGCTCAAGAGGCTTATCAAAATTTTATTGATTCAAAATTCAATGAGCAGCTGGTGTCAGAAGCTACCGGGTTGACAGGTGTCAGATTAGAAGAGTTTTTAAACTATTGCAACCTAAGCAATAACTTCATCTATTATGCTACCGAATACGAACTACTGGAGGCAATTCTTGACCGCTTGACCGGTATTATCGGTTTATCAGGCTGTGATCGGTATGAATAGGGGTTAGTTCTATCAAGGTTCTTGGTGTGCCACTTGCCTAAAAACAAAAACGGGACACCCTTTCTTACGAATTGATTTCCCGTTTCATAATACAGTCTCCGTAGAGTCTGCAATGCCCAAAGGCCATAACTCAACACTAAAAACCAATGCAACTTTTTTTACTAAAAGGAGTATTGTATATAGGACAGTACCTTGTAATACAACCTACATAAAACATGAAACACTTCACAATTAGTTTGCTTCTGGTTTTCTTCATTGGGTTCAATGCACACGCACAGGTAAAAGTAAAGGAACGAAACCTAAAAGGTCAATGGAAAATGGTGTTCGATTTTGATGAAACCTTTATTGAAGAAGAAATCGATGCAGAAGATATTCCCTGGCTGGGAAAAATAGTGGCCAGCTCCTTAAGTGGTTTTGTGTTTGATATCCTGGAGGAGATAGACATTCAATTCGAATTCCAAAGAAACAACCGATTAAAAGTCATGGTACAGGTATTTGGCGCAGATGAGATTGAATATGCCTTTTGGCATATTAGTGCTGATGGTGCTTTGATACTGGACGATGATGATCATAATGATGATGTTTGGCTTTTTGATGGTGATCGCCTATTTGCCTACGAAAAACGAGATGGCAGATTGAATAAGCAACCCATGTATTTGCTAAGAGTAGATTAGCGTCAATCCTATTTAGTTACACCACCAAAGCCTTTGAACTTGACACTAGCTGGATGCAAGAAGTCACCTTCTTGCATAAGCAGGAACGGTAGCTTAGAGATTGATTTCTTCCATTCTTTAACCTTTCTTCTACCTGGTTGACTATATTCAGCTTTCAACTTTCAGCTTGTGAAAACATTTGGTGAGCAAATATTCGAATTCTATCAAAATATTGGTAACGGCCCCAAAGTTCCTCAGGGTGTAGAAGTCTTGTATCCCTACCGAAACTTTGCTACCAGGGAAGTTATGAGTCAGTTCTATTCGAAATACTATGATGACAGCCAAGCCAGGGTGTTTCTTATAGGCATCAACCCCGGACGTTTAGGAGCTGGTACAACAGGAATACCATTCACGGATCCTATTCGCTTAAAAGAAGCATGTGGAATAGACAATAGTTTTAAGCCCATTCAAGAACTTTCATCTAAGTTCATTTATCATATGATTGAAGCGTTTGGTGGGGCTTCCAGTTTTTTTAAAAGCTGTTATTTTACTTCAGTTTCCCCATTGGGATTTACTCATTCAGGTAAAAATTTGAATTACTACGATCTTAAATCCCTACAAGATACCTGGGAGCCATTCATGGTTAAATGTTTGAGGGCTCAGATACAATGGGGTGCATACCCGAAAGCTTTATGCCTGGGACAGGGTAAAAACTATAAATACCTTAAATATTTGAATGAAAAGTATCAATTATTTGAAGAAATTATCCCCGGGTAATGCAATATCGACTTAAAAGATTAGATGAATTCGTAGGTGAGTATTGCCTTAAATTAGGTCAGATTATAATATAATTCCTTTGATGATAACTTCCTGCTATGCCATCCTCAATTAAATTTGCCACAGGAAAATACCAAATTTCAAGAATAAACGTTATATTCATTATATAAAGACAATAGTTTACTCTATTGTAAATCAGATTTATATAACAATTCTGTTATCAAATGAAAAATAGAACCAACCAAAAAAGTATTCATTCGTTCCTGATTAAAAATGAAAAGGAGATCATTCAAATCATGCTTGCCCTGGTATTGATTGTTTATATGGTGAGCCAGCGCTTCACTTTTTGAATTTTTAGTTTTTGGATTTTAGTTTTCACAACTACAGCTACAACTTACAACTTACAACTAATCACTAAAAACTCATAACTCATAAATCCCCAATATCCTCATTCCACAACTCAGGATGCTCATCAATAAATTTTTGCATCATGATTAAACATCGTTCCTCTTTTAGATCTACTACTTCTACTCCATGCTGCTCCATAAACTCCCTGGCCCCACTGAAAGTAGTTGATTCTCCTACCACCACTTTCGGTATTTTAAATTGTACAATGGTGCCTGCACACATATAGCAGGGCATTAATGTAGAATAAATTACAGTATCCCGGTAAGATCCAACACGCCCGGCATTGTTCATACAGTCCATTTCACCATGAAGGATCGGGTTGTTTTCTTGAACGCGTTTATTGTGGCCTCGGGCGATGATTGTCTCATTCTTTACCAGCACCGAACCTATGGGAATTCCTCCTTCACTTAGGCTTTTTTCAGCCTGCTCAATGGCGGCTTGCATGAATGGATCCATAAACGATTAAGTTATGAGGGATAAGGGACGAAGGATGTTGGCATGAAATTATTATTTAGGCTTAAAACCAAGCGATACCGAATTGATACAATAGCGTAGTCCGGTTGGTTGCGGACCGTCATTGAAAATATGACCCAGGTGACCTCCACATCTGGCACAATGCACTTCTGTTCGAGTCATATCAAAGGTTTTATCCTCAACAATTCCCACATTTACTGCTGATACCGGTTGAAAAAAGCTGGGCCAACCACTTTCGGACTTGAACTTAGCTTCAGAACTAAATAACTGGTTACCACAGGCTTTTCCTTATGATTATTGTACTGCCCGGAAAAGGCATATTCAGTTCCTTGTTGTCTCAAGACTTGATACTGCTCGGGAGTTAGGATTTGTTTCCATTCCTCTTCACTTTTTACAATTTTGTCCGCCATTTCATGGGCAATAGCTGGAACTATGGTGTTTTCTTGATGCTTAACCTCTTGAGCGCAGCTATTGATAACCATTATTAAGAAAATAGATAACAATAAAATCCTTTTCATAAAATACTTTTTGTAAACATCCATAGAACAATATTCGTTATTATTAGTTTCATA
>QIMC01000253.1 GCA_003232185.1 Flammeovirgaceae bacterium
TACATAAATTTTCACCCACTACAAATAATCAACTTATGACTGTTAGATCTGCAAATGCCCTTTGGAATGGAACCTTAAAAGAAGGTAAGGGTGTAATGAATTTTAGTGAATATAATGGACCCTTTACTTTTGCTTCCCGATTTGAAGAAGGAGAGGGAACCAACCCCGAGGAATTGATCGGTGCTGCTCAGGCAGGCTGTTATTCAATGTTTCTTTCTGCGCTGATCAGCAAAAATAACTTGACTCCTCAAAGAATAGCAACCAATGCTTCGGTAACTCTGGGAAGTGACGATACCGGTCCCTGCATTACCAATATAAAGCTGGTTTGCGAGGTTAGTTGTGAAGGACTCTCCCAGGAGTTATTTGATGAATTAAAGCAAACGGCCAAAGAGAACTGTCCTATTTCCAGACTATATGCCGGAGGCACAGCTGCCATTGAATTGGACGCCAGATTGGTAGGCTAGAATAGCCATACCCTTAAAATAATGGCGTTACTTAGTTGATAAAGCAAGAATACATCAACTTTATCCATACAATAAACCGTACCCTGGCACTGGTGGTGTTGGGTTTCAAAGAAGGTGCTACCGAAGTAGCGAAGGATAACTATTATGGAATGTTGCACACCGTATGGACCAGTGCCGAGAACGCCATCGAACAGTTTTATGGCAGAAAAGATGCCAACTCATCCAGAGGAGGAAATTGGGTAGAGGCCTTTAAAGCCCTGTATGATGAATTGAGCAACTGAAATTGGGGTGACTAACGCTAATCCAAGATTGCCAGACTCCTGACTAGTTACCGGTAGTCCTTTCATGGTGGTCTAGATTTCGGATGGTGGTTCCCATTGATCGGGCGTTGTCAGATCCGAAGCCTGGTTTACCCTACAACCGGACAGGAATAAAAAACCGCAAGTATCTAATTATAGAAACTTGCGGTATACTATTTGTACCCAGGGCGGGACTTGAACCCGCACGGCCGTTTATGGCCATTGGATTTTAAGTCCAACGTGTCTACCAATTCCACCACCTGGGCAAATTGAGTTTGAGTGTGGGTGTGAGTAATTAGTA
Organism: Flammeovirgaceae bacterium; assembly: GCA_003232185.1. Classification (GTDB taxonomy): domain Bacteria; phylum Bacteroidota; class Bacteroidia; order Cytophagales; family Cyclobacteriaceae; genus SZUA-3. The sequence goes on from QIMC01000253.1 coordinate 1,065, forward strand.
TGAACCCTACTCGTTCAATTCAATCTCTTACAATAATGAGCAACATCTCTTTTGATGTTGAAATCTTGTGGTGTACCTCAAATACACCTGCCTGCCTGCAGGTTTGAGTATAGAATGTGAGATCTTAACTTCCCTCAATCAAGCTTAATAATATTTCAAAACTAGTTGAGCCGGGTGTTTCCGGCTGCAAGCAATAAAAATGAGCGAAAGACGGGATTCGAACCCGCGACCCCGACCTTGGCAAGGTCGTGCTCTACCAGCTGAGCTACTTTCGCTTTTCTTTCTGATAAAAGGAACACAAAGTTAAAGAAGCCTTTCGATTTTGCAATGGCTATTGTTAAAAATATGGACGAGGGACGAAGGTGGCAGGGATGAGTTTCAATTTATTGGTAATGGAAATATTACTTGCAATACATTTGAACCATTGGATGGTTATAATCTGGATGGTGCCTTGGTTCAATATCAATGGGCAGCCTAAAACATTAATTAAATATCTTTGAAAAAACGCTGATACCATTTCAACCTGGCTTATGATTACTAGTTATACAAACATAGATATTCAAATCAGCAGCTCAGAATTTGAGATGCTCAGGCAATTGGTGCCCAAGAGGTTTATAACTAAGAATGATGGTTACTTTAAACAAAAGGACCGCTTGAGAAACCTGTTCGGTTTGCTTTTATTAATCAGGTGCTGGCGAGATCTCTTTAATGAAAGTTTGGATCTTGATTTGATTCAAACTTCTAGCCACAATCGACCATACCTTGCCGGCTCACAGACAGATTTCAATATCTCCCATTCAGGGAACTATGTTATATGTATTCTTAGCTCTAATACCAGGGTGGGCATTGATGTAGAGCACCGTAGGAAAGTAGATCTTGAAGATTTTTCACGGACTATGAACCCCCATCAATGGTCTGAAATACAATCCTCAGCTAACCCCTATGATACCTTTTTCAGGTATTGGTGTATGAAGGAAAGCGTGATCAAAGCCGATGGCCGAGGTTTATCAATTCCACTTACTGATATCATCTTTGATGATCACAAAGTTAGTTATGATGGCAATCTTTGGCATCTTTCACCTTTTAAAATTGACGCGGATCATCCGGGTTGCGTTGCGTCAAATAGCAAAATAAATAACTTACACCTGCATAAAGTATATTGGAGGGAGTTCCTGGAATAAGCTGGAATCATTAATTGCTAGTTTCAATACATTTAATGATTTATTTGTGTATTTAATATCATATTAGTATTTTAAGGCATGGGACCACGCGAATTAATTGACCTGGGGTTGCTGGAAATGGTTTTTGGCACCAAGTCAAAACCATTTGAACGTGCCAGAGACCTGCGTGAATTGGGATTATATCCAAAAGGAAAAAAGGGTTCTTCCGAACAGGTGCCACTGCCTTGTGCACTGCTATTTCTGTATGTGCTGGCCTCAGATCCCGGCAGAAAGCTGGTAAAATATGCTGTTGAGCATTATATCAGAATGACCAACGAAGAAACAGGTGAGTTATTTTATGATGCATTCCCGGGGATCTTTGAAAATCTTGCCAATATTGACTTCGTAGAGGTTTCACGAACTGCTCCCTTTGTGATCACTCACTACAGCAACGGAGATACAGATGTCTACTCCTGCGATTACCTACTCGCTGATTTAGGAAAATCAGGTGAAAACCACTTATCTTTTCCCCAAGAAATTTTTACGGGATTATTACTATTATTGTATTCAACCTACCAACCGGGGCTACCTGATAAATCCTGACTCTTTTGATGATGAGGAATTTGAAAAGATGATCGACCGCCTGAGGAAATCAGATGCCGGCATTGTCGGTGATTGGCTGACTATTAAAGAGATTGAATTGGCCCTGAATTAAATCTGGTATTACAATCAATGAACAGCCAGGAAGTTTCGAGGTTTTCTAATAACAATTTTAAAATCAAACTATGTATAAATTATCAGTGATTATCTCCGGGCTTTTCATCTTTACCAGTACATTGCTGACCAGCTGCAACAGTAAAGCAGAATCCAAAAAAGAAACTTTTGCCCTATTCAATCATAACAACCTGGATGGATGGTATACTTTTCTAAAAGATCGAGGCCGGAATAATGACCCCCTTGAGGTCTTCACCGTCGAAAATGGTATTCTTCGTATTTCAGGGGAAGAATGGGGATGTATTACCTCTGTAGAAGAATATGCCGATTATCGCCTGATTGCTGAATTCAAATGGGGAGACATTACTTATGAACCGCGCAAGGACCG
>QIMC01000068.1 GCA_003232185.1 Flammeovirgaceae bacterium
GACTGTTAGCATGATTATGGAACTTGGCGCAAAATAGTTAGGTTCAGGATATAAGGCCAATCAAATATTTTCCAATAAACCATCTCTTACACCTCAGTTTTTGCTGTTTGATCTTCATCATAGCTTGTAACAAGGCTTAGCCATTTGATCTTCTGCTAACAAAAGGATCTATTGAAGTAGGCAAACTGGCTGATTTTACCGTGTTCTCTGAGAATATTATGGAGATTCCTGAAGTAGAAATATTAAGTACCAACGTGGTATATACTATTGTTGGGGGAGTGGTTTATAAGCAGGAATAAGTATTAATTTGTATTTTGTTTCCCGTCAACTATGAAAAGAAAATCATCAATCCAAGCCCTGATAGTAAAATATCTTTCATTATCCATGTTGTTTCTTGTGATATGCTCACTTTTAGCCTGGAGAGCGTCCAAGCAAACTCAAAACACAGACCTGGTGGTCTTGAATCAAGGACTGCAGCAGGTTGCTGGTGGGGTTTTTATACCCAGAAACGGCGGTTTTGAGGGTTGTATTGGCCAATCTCATGCCTACTTCGATCATCTATCTGGCGGTACCATGAGCGTAGTAACCGGTGAATGGCCCAGGTTCAAGTCGGTGGCCAATCTCGATATGGTCTTTAAGGTCAAGGTTGCTGGCTCCGAAACACTCATTGAGGTCCGGCAGTCCTTTGATAAGGACCCACAGATCCTGTTTTTGGAAGAAGGTAGTGACCGGATTGGAATACGGGTAATTTTCAAATTATATGATTCCAATCACGGTTTTCATGGTCATGGTATGACCGAGACCTGGATGCACCCAGATGGTCAAATATTCATCACCGCGGCAAGCATGTTCGAAAATACCGCAGCGCATGAGGCAATTAGCAATGCGAGCCTGGATATCGATATACCAATGGAGTTAAGAAATAGAAATTTAGCAGTTGCGGATATGACCAAACCGAATGGCCATCTCTTGCTTACTTCTCCAGACCCGGGAGCTGAAATGCCTGGGTTATCATTATATTGGAAAAGCGGTAAAATGGAACACAGCACCTACATTTATCGGAGTAGTTTTGGATTGAAAGGAGCTCCTACCTATTTCCGTTGGCCGGACTACTTTCGTCAGGCATATACACAAAGAACACTACCCGATTATGTTAATCTAGCTGCGGAGAAGTCATCATGGCCTCCAGGTAAGGGTACATTTGTTGATAAAGTCATGGTGAGTGACCAGGGAGTAAAATTAAATTGGCCTATTGATCAACAAAAGATGAATCCTACGGCATCTTTTAGCACACTTTTCCGCTTAGCAATGGTAGCGGATGCACAGATGGCAAAATCGTTGGTTGACGCAGAACAAGAGCCCTTAAAAATATTGGTTTCAGATGGAGTGATTCACGGTAATGATCAAGGTTATAACGACCAGGAAGGATGCTACGAAATTCGGAAGACTGGCAGCAGTCCGGTGCTGACCCACTTGGACGCACTATTCGAGTTAAAGTGATTGGACTTACTGAAAATGGGGCGGTTACTATGAAAATTGATGGTAAAGCAATGGTGCCCCAACTCAGCTCAGATGGAGGGGTTGCAGACGATCCACTTGCCCCAATCCATGATCAACCGGAAGCCCCTGCCAACGCCGGGATGGTCTCCGTTAAACTTATTGACAAACCACAGACGCTCATTGTTCAGGAAGAAGAGGGTATTCAATTGGTTTATCAATCCCGTGATTCGCGAAGAAACTTTATGATCTTTTCTTCCAAAACCGGTCCCCGATGGTCAGGTTTAGAATTCTCACTATTGGATGGCCACGCCCGCCATATGCGCGCCTATGGAAATAGGGATTGGGCACTTACTGAAAACCTTCTTCATTGGTTCGCCTATATGGGTTATACGCCGGAACAGATGATCGATCAACTTCGGGATTTTGAGGTTATTAAGAATGGCCCGGACGAAATTGTCTTCAAATATACCAGCAACAATGCCAATGATGGTGCCCAATCAGAATATGAAGTAAGTGTTCTTGCTGATGCTCCGGCAATGCAAATTAACGTCCGTGCAACATTTACTGTACTGGAGCAATGGCCGTATAAGAGTGTGCAGTTCTTTGATATATTTCCATTCAGAGGAGTAGAACCAAAAGACTGGTGGTATGATAAGGTGTTGTTTATGGACAACCAATACCAGTGGAGAACCTTTGAAACGGTCAGCCAGTCATCAGGACAAGCACAGTACAGGAACAACTTTTCAGGGGCTGCTTAGTTCCGATCGTGGAAATATGTTGATGCTAGCCAAAAGTTTCAGCCCGGCTCTGCCATCAGATTATGTAATCTGTGGCAACTACATTGATTTGCACTCTAGTATTATTTTTGATAACCTGATCGAACAACCATTCATGTTAAAAAAAGGTTACCAGGCCAGTATTGAGTATGAACTGGCTATTTGGGGTGATGAGAAATTAACACATGACCAGATTATAGATATCGGTAAAAAGAGCATAAAAGCAGGTACATTGGTATTTGAGTAGTATGTATGCTAACTAAGTTGCAGCCGCTGAGCTGGCAACACCAATTAGCGTCAATGAACTTTTGTGTACTACTATTCTATCCTCCTTTTCTCAGCCTGAACCCTTTTCTGAAAATTAAATACCCCACTGAAAAAACAACTAATGAAACATAGTAGACTTCTTTTGGTGCAT
>QIMC01000314.1 GCA_003232185.1 Flammeovirgaceae bacterium
GGATGTTAAAACCGCTGAACTGGATTTCTTGATAAATTCTCTTCTTGATTTACTTGAATTTTTCATTGGTATAAATATTTTTGAAGCCAAAAAGTTAGTCTTTTTTTTGATTTTAACCCAGATATTGAGCCATAAACTACCGAACAATTTTAGCCTTATATTTTCTGAGGAGCTTATGTTTGCGTTTCCCTCCTAAGACAGATAGGGTAGAGGACAGTACGTCTGCAATAGTAGCCGTTGGAGCAATAATTGTGATGACATTACTGTTTTGCATCCCCACACCGCTATGTGGGTCTACTATATGAGAGTACCGTACCCCGTTCCACTCCAAGCTTTGATAACTATCTCCTGAGCTTGCTACTCCATTTTGCCCTTCGATCAAAAGCGCATTTTCCTGGTGATCCTTAATGTCCCAATTAGTAGATCCAGGAGGAGGATCTCCAATATACAAATCACCGCCGCCGTCTATCAATGCCCTGGTAATGCCCTGTTTTACTAATTCCTTATAAGCTTGATCAATGGCATAACCTTTTGCGATACCCCCAAAATCTAATTTCATTCCTTCCTTTTTGAGTTTCACCTGTTGTTTTGAGGGATAAAGTTTGATCCACTGGTAGTTTACCAAATTTTTCGCTTCTGTAATCTTTGAAGCATCTGGAAATTGTTGTTGCCTTATAGCCCTTCTCCATAATTTAGTTAGGGGCCCGATTGAAACATCAAAAGCACCTTTGCTTTGTCGAGCAATCTTTTTTGACAGTTTCAATAGGTACCACAAGTCGTCGCTAACTTGTATTCGTTGGCCTGCATTTCGGGAAAGCTCACTAATTTCACTATCAGACTGATAGTCGCTAAAAACCTTATTTAGATGCTCTACTCTTTTAAATGCCAGCTCAGCAGTAAATTGGGCATGCTCATTTGATTGAGCATAAAAGGTCAAATGGAAGGTGGTGCCCATAATGGACGCCGATTGATGGAATCGAACCAGGTTTTCCTGTGCTTTGCATCTGGGGATCACCAGAAACGAAATAACCAATATATAGAGAATACGAGGCATCAGCGTTTAACCCGGATTATGCATTAGACTTCGTAGTGAGAGCCTTAAATGGCTGTAATATAGGCACTCGCACAGGTTTTTGCAACGGAAACATAGCACNTAGCTATCGGAAGAGCAAGCGCCTAGATTGCCCCAACGGGACGCCTTTGGCGTAGTCAGTTAGGGCTCGGAATAGATTTCTAGTGCATAATGCGGGTTTAATGCTGGCGGTTGGAATGCGAATCAATCACCAAGAACTAATCCCCAGAAAGCAGCTTGTTCCTCTGCAGTTGGTTGATTGTATGGTTTCACCAATCTGAATCCTACAAACGGAGAGTCGGTATTCCACCAAAAGCTTTTGGGTATTTGGGGATCTCTTTCTTTCCATTTTTTACTAGATCCGATTCGACAAGCACAACGCTGATCTTCGGGGTCGTTGTCCCAGGAACCACCACGAACAGTTCTGGGATGAAGTGCCGTGGGTTTCACCCAGGGATTTACTTCTTCTATGCTATCTAACTGTTGGTATGCATCTTCCTGATACTGATCTAATGTCCATTCTGAAACATTGCCCAACATGTCATATAACCCCCAGGGGTTAGGCTCCTTTTCACCCAGCTTGTGATAAACTTCATCGCTGTTTTCATAATGCCAGGCATGAGTCTCTAGTTGCTCCGGGTCTTCACCAAAATAATAGGTGGAACTGGAACCAGCCCGACATGCATATTCCCATTCTGCTTCTGTAGGTAAACGATAGAATTCTCCAGTTTTCTGGCTCAACCATTTACAAAACTGCAATGCCGCAAATTGCGTCATACTGACTGCTGGAAAACCATCCTTGCCCATGCCAAAGGTAGGATCTTCATATGGCGGGCTTGGCCTGGCAAAAGCATCAGCATTCCATTCTACAGTATCAGAAGGTGGAAGATCCAATGATATGTCACGAAAAATGTTATACACCTGGTAAGAGGTCTCATAGGTACCTATCCAAAAAGAATCCACAGCTACTTCAAATTGCGGACCTTCATCCGGCCGACGATTCGGCTCAGTTTCAGGACTACCCATCAAGAATAGACTGCCTGGAATAAAGGTCATTTTAAATCCTACCTTAGTTCCGGGAATTGTATCTGATAGGACTTCTCCGGGGACCTGCGATTTAAGGACTACTGGAAGCAGAATGACGAATAATATTAGTAGGTGTTTACTGTTCATTGTTTGAGGTATCGAAATTCAAAATTGACCATTACATTGTCGTTGGTCTTTATTTGTCCAAACATAGCGGTTGGTGGTACCATGCCATAATCACTCATCTTTATATCCTTACTACCGGTTATTATTAAGGTACTATTCTCTATGGTTCCAGTGCATTCAATAGTGATTGATTTCTCAGTGCCCGCCATGGATAGGGTACCAATAGAAGTAATGGTAAAAACACCCTTTTCAGACGTTTCTGTTAAAGTTGCGGTCTGATTTTGTTGATATTGAATAAAAGGGTATTTGGACGATTGAAATGCATCAAAAATTTTGGTGTTCATACTGGACCCTCTTCC
>QIMC01000018.1 GCA_003232185.1 Flammeovirgaceae bacterium
TCGAATGTAGATGAATTTAGCAAAAATACCCGACCCTCTAGAAATAAAATGCGCGAGTTACTGGGAGTCAAACTTAGTATTGATTAAGTAGAAAATAAACAGACGACGAGTCGCTATTAAACACAATCTTGTTAGAAAACAGTGAAGAGTTAAGGCCAGGTTTGTTGACAGTTTAGCATTGGAAGGAAAACACTAGTCAATTGGAGTCTATTCAGTGGAATTGTGGAGCTAAAATAATTATTCAGCTTTAACCAGATAGTAGTTCTTTTTCCCCTTTTGAACTAAGAAGTATTTATCGTTAATAAGTTCAAAATCCATAGTTTGTGACGAATCACTGAGTCTGGACTTATTAATGCTTACTCCACCGCCGGATATCATGCGACGAGCCTCTCCCTTAGACTTGAAAATACAACCCTTGGTTATTTCTGAAAGGAAGTCAGTCACATCAGTCTCTTGATCCAGGATAGAACGGGATATTACTACCTGTGGTACTCCTTCAAATACAGTTAATAACATCTCCTCGTCAATTTGCTGGAGATCTTGTTCCGTAGATTTGCCAAATAGTATCTGCGATGCTTTTACTGCTCTTTGATATTCGTCGATAGAATGTACCCGGGTAGTGATTTCTTTTGCCAGATCCTTCTGTAAAATTCGGTTATGTGGGTTTTTAAGATGCTCCTTTTCAAGTGTTTCTATCTGCTCTTGCTCTTTTGTAGAAAAGATCCGTATCAATCTCTGTGCATCATCGTCTGCGCAGTTCAACCAGAATTGATAGAATTGATAGGGAGAGGTTATTTTTGGATCGAGCCAAACATTGCCTTGCTCAGATTTGCCAAATTTTGAACCGTCTGCTTTGGTAACCAGGGGTGTGGTTAATGCAAATGCCTCGCCCCCGGCTTTTCTTCTGATGATTTCAGTGCCGGTTACGATATTTCCCCATTGGTCAGATCCACCCATTTGCAGTTTAATGCCCTTCTTTTGATATAACCAATAGAAATCATACCCTTGCATCAATTGATAGGAGAATTCGGTAAATGAAAGCCCACTTTCAAGTCGACTTTTTACCGAGTCTTTGGCCGTCATGTAATTTACCGTAATGTGTTTGCCTACTTCTCTCAGAAATTCGATAAACCCCAAATCTTTAAACCATTGGTAATTGTTTACCATAACTGCGGCATTTTTCCCAGAGTCAAAATCCAGAAAATAACTCAGTTGTTGCTTAATGCAAGATTCATTGTGCCTTAGTACCTCTTCAGTGAGCAACTGCCTTTCAGCACTTTTTCCTGAAGGGTCACCCACCATACCGGTGGCTCCGCCTACCAAGGCATATGGTCAATGACATGATTTGTACCAGGTTGCCAATGTGAAGTGAGTCAGCTGTGGGGTCGAACCCTATATAAGCTGATGTCATTTCCTGGTTTAGTTGTTCTGCAGTGCCTGGCATAATATCGTGAATCATGCCCCTCCATTTCATTTCTGCAATAAAATCTATACTGTTAAATTCGATGGGCAAATATATGTTAAAAACGCCGAATGTCGAACGTCGAATGACGAATGTAGATATATTTGGATTTGCCTTAGAATACATTCGTTGTTCGACCTTTCGGCGTTAGAAATTTTGTGCTTGCCTATTATTACGCTCACTAAAATTGTTTGTAGATTTATGGGCAAATCTCGTACAAATGAAGGATCGCGAGGGAGCTAATATTTTTTACTTGTTATGATGGACATTTTAGGAATTGTATTGGATCTGCCGTCATTTTCTCTAAGTTTAAGAGATAACAGATTTACTATGGCTAAGGAGGGTTCTAATAGCTGGCTATGACCAAACTACCCCAGCAAGTACTGGCTGAATTACGCCAGGATACCTATCGACCGGTATATTTCCTGCAAGGTGTGGAACCATATTTTATTGACCTCATATCTGATTACATAGAAAGCAATGCACTGGAAGAAGCTGAAAAAGGCTTCAATCAGATGATCATGTACGGTAAAGACTGTACCATGGATGGGGTACTGACCAATGCACGCCGCTTTCCAATGATGGCATCCAGGCAGGTGGTAATAGTTAAGGAGGCACAGGAAATTGTAAATTTTGGACATAAGGATGCACAAAAATTGCTTCAAGCCTATATAGAAAACCCATCACCCACTACCGTATTGGTTTTTTGCTACAAGTACAAAATCCTTGATGGAAGGAAAGCGATCACTAAAGCGATTTCCAAAAATGCGGTATTGGTAGAATGCAAAAAAATCTATGAGGATAAATTACCCGGTTGGATATTTGACTATGTTAAATCAAAGAATGCCACCATTGATCACAGAACAGCGCAGTTGCTGTCTGATTATATTGGAAATAATCTGGAACGGTTAACCAGTGAAATAAATAAAGTACTGATCAACCTGAAGGAACCTGCAAAAATTGATACTGAGGTGGTGCAAAAATATGTGGGGATCAGCAAGGATTATAATGTGTTTGAATTGCAAAAATCCCTTACGTTTAAAGACAACTTAAAAGCGCAAAGGATTGTGCAGTATTTTGCGGCCAATCCGAAACTCAACCCCATTATCCCAATTATCGCTGTTTTGTTTGGCTTTTTTGCAAAACTGTTGATTTTACAGCAATCCAAATCAAGTTC
>QIMC01000446.1 GCA_003232185.1 Flammeovirgaceae bacterium
ATAAGAATTATGACCATCCGTCGTACGATCCCATCTGGGGTCTTGCTGAAAAATTGGGCATACCGGTTCTGCCTCACACAGGAATCAGGGGCCCCGGGTTCCTATCCAGGCTTCGACCCGGATACCTCGGTACTATCTCAAACAAGTTTCCCAAACTTATGATACACGCCGCCCATTTTGGCAACCCCTGGTATAATGAAGCAGGGGAAGTAGCCAGAAGAAATAAAAATGTGTACTTTGATCTAACCGGGTCTTCTCTCTTAAAAAAAGATGATGACCCAGGGTTTTGGAAGCAATTTTTATGGTGGACCCCCTATCTTGGGAAATCGCATATGCCTGCCGATGCCAGGCCTGCATTCGAAAAACTGGTATTTGGAAGTGACGAAGATCCGGAGTATTTGGAAGAGAATATAATGCGGTTCAATAAAATGCTAGATGCATGTGGAGTATCTGAAGAATCACGTAAAGTAATCTACTACGGAACCATGGCAAGGATCCATAATATCGATGCTAGCAAGTACCTGAAATAAATTGGGGGCTGGATCCAGTTTGTGGAATGGTCTGAGTCTGTTATTTACTCCTTTTAATTATCTTTTTCCCTGTACTTTATGTAAATTAGCAGACTAAACTAACAAGTAATTTAACCTTTTCCGTAGGTTCTATTAAATCTTAGTTCTACAATTGTTGTATTGGATTAAGTTTTGATAAGTTTTTAAATAATTATTCACTTTTTTTAATTAAAAATTACTGACATGAAACTCACAATTTTAAAAACATTTTTAGCTGTAGTTGTACTTTTCTTCTGCGCTGTTAACGTGCAGGCACAATCTGTGCAAGATCAAGAAAAGGTAAAAACCGTTGTACAAGAAAAGGTAGAAACTGTTGTACAAGAAAAGGTAGAAACCGTTGAATTGAAGGTCACCGGCATGACCTGCTCTGCTTGCGCAAGCAAGATTCATAATGTACTCAAGGAGACTGCTGGAGTAGTTGACAATGAGGTGAAATATCCAGGGGATGTGGCAATAATCAAGTATGACCCTGAAAAAATTCAACCCAAAGAGATCATTTCTGCTATAGAAGGAAATACTGATTTTAAGGCTGAGTTATTTACGGCTGAGTTATAAGAAGAGTCTTAGTATAGACATATTTAACGATTAATGAGACCTTGCCATTGGTAGGGTTTCTTTTTTTGTTTACGCCTGAAAATAACGATAAGCGCTGCACCTGTTGGTGAGGGACTGAGGGACTGAGGGACTGAGGGAGTGCTGCGCCCGACCGAATCGCACCACAGGTGTGAGAAGGCGGAAAGGGCCCTTAAATTAAACCACCTCAAATAAATTCCATTCATCAGATACACCCTTCAAACTATGTGTTCCGAAATCCTTGAACTTAATCCCTGAGCCGGCTACCAAGTCCTTTACTGTTCTTGAAACAAGAATCTGTTTTGGTCCTACTAGTGCTGAGATTCGGGCCGCAATATGAACTGCTATGCCTGCCAGATTTTCGTTTCTTACTTCACATTCACCGGTATGAATACCAACTCTTACAGATAGCCCAAGCTCATTAATTGACTCATTGATGGCTTGTGCACAAAGTAGACTTCTGGCCGGCCCATCAAATGATGCGAAAAAACTGTCTCCTGCGGTAGCTATTTCCCTGCCACGATGCACAGATAATTCATGTCTTATAACAGAGTCATGGGTTTCCAACAAATCGCTCCATTCCTGGTCACCTAATTTCTGGGCTATTTTGGTTGACTCTACAATATCAGTAAACATTAATGTGCTGAGTACACGTCCCAGGTTCCGTTCTATCTTGGTTCCGGTCACAAACTCCTCTATTTCCCCCAGAATGACTGTTGGCGCTCCCACCCAGGGACCAGAACCAGATCAATAGGACCATCGCCCACAACTTGATAAGCGATGTTAATGTCTCCGCTTTTGGCGTATTTAGTGTCGGGAAGCATGTTGATATCAGCAGGGATTAGCCCTGACATTGGATAAGATAGGACTTATTCGCGTATCTTATCCAATGATTCTAAAAATCTTGTATTCACAGTCAGCAAACCGCCCTGTAGTACAGAATGTCACCCTGTGGCGGGTTTACCTACCGAGCTAAACTCCAGATTTTATTTAATAATCCTGGCGCTCGGTTGTACCGAGTGTCGAATTATCTACCTGTAAGTTGCTCCTATAACTACCGAATCTATCCATGAGTTTGCTGACGAAACTCTGGCAAAGGCAAGCATCGATCCATATTTTAACTCACGGTTCAGGCCACCTGAAACAATCCCAACCAATTGAACCGTGCCATTCTGTTCAATAAATACTCCACCGCCACTATCCCCTTTTGAACCACCAATTTCTAATTCAAGGGGTATTGGTGAACCAAACCGGTTGGACTCATCTATGCCTGGCCCATCGAAATCACAGAGTAAAACATCTACGCCAATATCTAATCCATTAACCAACCCTCCTAAGGAATCGATTACATTATTACCCCCAAGACGTTCTTGATTTTCCGGGGAATT
>QIMC01000482.1 GCA_003232185.1 Flammeovirgaceae bacterium
TATTGGTTTGTGCTTAATGAATCTCCTGATTTTCTTTGTAAATCAAATCTAATTTCATCATCGGAGTTATCCTGCCAGTTAAGCAATACCTCTCCCGGTGCATTTGCTATTGCAACTAAGTTTGAAGGAGCATTTGGTGGTGTATATCCCCAATCAAAAACATAAATAGCAAAATTATCAATAGTCCACCACCAGTCCCATCCCGGCTGAATTACTCTAAATCTGAATCTGACATTTGATTGAAAAGCTACATAAGATGAAACGTCCCAATTTTCGTGAGTATCACGCTGGTCAACACCGATCCAGGAAAGCACTTCTATCCAGGTGTTTCCACCATCGGTGCTCAATTCAACATAAGCTTCATCAGCAGCTTGAATGGTTCTCCAATCATTATCGAATTCAATCCATATTATTGAATAATCAGATAGATCCACTGAGGTGTTCATAGTTGCAGTTGAAAGGAGAGTCCTTCCCGAACCGCATAAATCTGAATCAGCAGTCATTCCCCATCCCATTGCGTCGGGTGGCATGGTGTACGGTCTTGATACACAATCACCACCATCATTTGTAATATCCCAATTTCCAATACCATTCTCAAAGTCATCAAAAAATGGTATGGATGGATCTTGTTCTGTTGTGAAAGACCAGGTAGGACCGAAAGTTGTACAATTTCCATCAGAACCGTTAATTTTCCAGGAGTATGTGGTTGAGTAATTTAGCGTTGTAAGAGCCCATGATGTAATTGGAGCACCCGAGTAAACAGAAACAACACTGCCAACAGGACCAAAGAATAATTCAATTTCGGCAGCTTCAGGTGCGTTAGTCCCTCCGGTAAATCGATAGGAACATCAATTGCTCTATCTGGGGGATTCGGATTCGATGGATCACCCACGGGACAAGGTGGTCCACATCCGGTATCTATAGCAAATGGAGCGATCTGTTCAAAACCCCAGTCAAACACTAAGGTTGTCATACCAGTCGCGACATCTACTGTTCTCAACTGACCGGTAAAAGTACCATTATTGAAAGCAGAGATATATAATATACCTGTTGAATGATCAAATGACATTCCTTGTCCAAAGTTAGCATCATAACCAAGTGAACCGATTAAAGTAGCTGTACCTGTTGCAGGGTCTATTGAATAGAATGAATCACTTACAAGATCATAAGCATACATATTGCCATTACAGTCAACTGCAACGTCAATCATTAACTCGACTCCGCCAAGTCCAAATGGTCCAACCAAAGTGGTTGCTCCTGTTGTAACATCAACAGTATAAAGATCTGTAGCTGATATACCCCAGAATACATCATTAGCCCAGTCATATGAAAAACCTGTAAGACCAACACCTGTTGAACCAATAAGAGTTGTTGTTGCTGTAGCTATCTCTACTGTATATAGTTCAGCATTTACTTGTTCTAAAAGATAGTAAGTTCCATCAGGTCCAAAATCCGCCGACCCAAAGAAAACAGGTGCTGACATTGCACCAATAAGAGTGAACGGTTCGCCGGCAGGGATTGGCATTGAGAGAAATTGTAAGAGCTGGCTGCTCCATCCATAAGCAGTTGCAACTCCAGTTGGTGCGTCATTTGTAATGCCGTAGTTAACTGTAGGTTTTTCGGTGGTCATAGGTACTTTACCAGTACTTTGCTGGTTTTGTGCTGTTGCTGTTAATGCAATACCGAAAATGAGGATGAAGAAATAATATTTAAATGCGGATTTCATCTGTCCCTCAGCGATAATATGATTAAAAATCAATTATAAAATGAAGTTAAGAATTACTGTTCCCAATTTCAATTTTCTTCGGGTGGCTGGTGCTCTTTCTTTAACAAATCGTTTACTTCTTTAACAGGGTTAAAAGTTATCATCGGAACTTTAACAAAAATGGTTATCCACTTTGCCATACTTCCGTTCCACAATCCCGGAAGCTCCAGTGCTTTAAGTTCTCTCCCGTCTTTTGATTTTATTGTGATTAGCCCTGTATCCGGATTTGTATATCTACGTAGGAAGAAAGGATTTCCTTTATAATCGCGAACCCCGCATTAAAATGTGTTGAGCTCTCAAGAATTTTTCTTTGCTCTTCGTTATTCAAATCAATCTGCGTCTTTTCCACAATCTGAAGTGAAACAGTACCGTCTTCATCTTCAACCCAAAACGGACCTCCGCCCGACTCACCTTCATTCTTAACCATTCCACAAACCCTTATAGGACGGTTAAGTTTCTCTCTTAATAATTTTGTTTGCAGCGCTGCATCTTCATTTTCAAAATTTGATTTAAATGGAATTAATAGTTCAGATTCAGCGAACTTTTTTATCGAGTTAATTGTTGAAAATGAAATGTCTTCCGATTCAAGAGCACGGAGGTAAGTGAAAATTTTATTTTGTAACCTTATAAGATAACCGGCAAGCAATTTTTTATACAGATAAGTTGTGCTCTTAAAATGATCGGTAACAAGATTATCAATATTCTTTATTAAAATTATATCGCCTTTTAGTTTTCAAGTAAAGCACCATGACCTGCAGGGCGAAAGACCAAATTACCTTCGGTATCTTTAAAAGGTTTATTATCAATTGTAACTGCAATCGTATCGGTAGAAGGTTTTTGGTATGAGTATGATACCTGGATATTATTGCCTGCATTTTTAT
>QIMC01000024.1 GCA_003232185.1 Flammeovirgaceae bacterium
TACCACCGGGGAAGAGTTGGATACAATGCCTGTATAGTCGACCCTTATCAGCTTGCCGCTTCCAACATTATCCGGGCAACACCCCGCTCCATATTCCAGGAGGTACATATGCCCGTCCGGACCAATTTTCATATCAATGAACCCAGTTTCAGCCACTGGAAAAACGGAAGGTGACAATAAATCATTACTAAGTATATTTCCCTGATCGTCCATTTTTACCGCCCAAATTTGGCTGGTATTAAAATCTAAATAGAAAAATACCTCGTCAAACTCTATCATCCAATATTGCAGGATCGTAATAATATCTTGGGCCTGCCAGGTAACATTCATGAAAAAAGTCCAGCCAGGATGGTCGTGCCGGAGGTAAATTGGTGGGCCCTGTATTCCAAGTAGAAATGTTTACCGGGGCGGCAGGATCATAATAAAACGATGGAGTGGCATAGTCATTTCGATAAGGTTGATTTTTGCCAGAGAAATACGGCCATCCATAGTTGCCTGCATTTTTGGTCAGGTTAATTTCATCTAATCCCTCGGGTCCTTCAGGACCAGGATTATTTGCATCAGGACCTACTTCACCCCAAAATAGCCAATCGGTATTTTCCTTATCAACAAAAATCTTGTACGGTTGTCTCGCTCCCATTACATAAATCTCAGGTAGTCCGCCAATACCGCCAGGAAATAAATTTCCTGGTGGTATGGTATAACTTCCATTTGATTGTGGAGTGATACGCAAAATTTTACCCCGAAGGTCATTGGTGTTAGAGGAAGTATTTTCAGAACTTTCGTTCGAGTCAGTCTCGTTTAAAGTAGCAGTGAGGCTGTGATTGGTATTATCACCTATAGCAATGTACAGGTTTCCTTGTGAATCGAAGGCCATATCACCTGCTGAATGACAACAAATCTCCCTCTGGGTGGGCCACTCCAACACAACTACCTCAGAATTTAGGTTTAATACATCTCCAGTCATGGTAAAACGTGATACACGATTAACCGAAGGAGAAGCCGGAGAATAATTCAAATAAATGTAATGATTTGAGAGGAAATCAGGGTCAAATTCAATACCCAAAAGACCATCTTCCAAATCGCTGAATACCGGTATGGTACCTGCTGAGATAGTTAGCTGCTGGTTGGGCTTATATATGAACAGTTCTCCATATCGGTCAACAATAAATATCCTGCCATCAGGAGCAAATTCAAAGTTTACGGAATTTGTCAAGCCACCCGCAAGTTCGACCCTCTGGAATTCATCCGGTAATTGGGCTATCAGGTGTATGGTGGAACTGTTCAGAACCAATGACAAAACCAAACATAATGATATTTTAATATCCTTTATAGGTAAGACAGAAAAAAATAGAATCATTGGAGTCTTTTATGTTTACTGATTATTTTTATATTAGAAACTTTACAAAAGGACTAATTGCTCACACACCATCTAAAAAATTATCTTATGGTCGACATCAAGCGTATAAAAGTCCTTAAACCATAATAGCACATTAGGTAACCCCTAAAATAATAATTATTGAAGTTTTTTTATAAGTATTTCAATAATTATAATCTATATTCTTAGTAAACATCCTTATGCAATTGATTTTTATAGCAGTTTAAGGTGTACTTTTATCATCGAATGTCTACGCTTAATTGCAATTAGATTAATTATTATATTTACCCGTCGCTCAATAACCACATCAGCATTTGGTCGCAGTAAAATTATTAATAGGTAAGGCATTTTCTAAGACTAACAATCAGAAGCTGCTTTTAGTAGTGGCACTTGTGATAATCGCCATTACCTTTGGTTTAAGGCATTGGCTGCTTCAGTCAAGGACCTTTGACAATGACGAGTTTGAACACATGCACTCTGCGTGGCTAATCTCACAAGGATTCTTACCTTATATAGATTATTTTGAGCATCACACGCCAGCCATGCACTTCTTGCTGGCTCAATTCTTTAGATTTTTTGATGTTGAAACTGATTCTAATCAAGCGGTTGAAATACTGATTTTAAGCAGAAGAATTATGTGGTTTTTGACGGGTGTTATCTTATTTCTAACCTTCAAACTTGGGAAAACATGGGAAAATTGGCGAGTCGGCTTGTTGGGAACGGTTTTTTTGGTTTGTACCTTAATGTTTCAGGAGAAAACCATTGAGATCCGTCCAGATCTTCTTTCTATCCCATTGTGGTTGGCTTGTCTATTTCTTCTGATGCAGGTTGCCAGTTCCATGACGGAAGTTAAAAAGATTATTAGGCAGTTCTATTATGGTCACTCAGAAAATGCTTTTTGCCATGCCTGGATTTACTGTAGCGATGTTAGTGTACTGGTTCCACCCGAATTCTCCAGGTACATTCAATCAGCGATTTACTCAAATTCTTTTCCAGCTAGCCGGTTTTTTTGCTCCTATTTTATTGATGATTGGGTATTTCGAATTATACAATGGAGGCTATGCCTTTATTGAATACAATTTGCTTTTAAATCTTGGTTGGAAAGTTGGTTTTTCTCCAGCAGAATATATCCAAAGACTCCTGGAACAGAACCCA
>QIMC01000275.1 GCA_003232185.1 Flammeovirgaceae bacterium
CCAAACAAAAGACAAAGCTCACTTTCAACTCGTATTAGATAAAACGCCATTTTATGGTGAAAGCGGTGGTCAGGTGGGTGATAAAGGGATATTAATTGCAGGAAGTGAAAAGATCGCGGTATGGGACACCAAAAAAGAAAATGATCTAATTTTGCATATGATTAACCAGCTTCCTGACCCGATCGATCAACCCTTGCAGGCGAAGGTAGATACTGTGAAGAGAATGGCCACGGAAAACAATCATAGTGCAACTCATTTATTGCATGCAGCTCTTCGAGCGGTTTTAGGGGAGCACGTACAACAACGGGGGTCCCTGGTGAATGACAAAATGCTGCGGTTTGATTTCTCTCATTTTACTAAAATGACTGCTACTGAGATCAGTGCAGTGGAGCATATAGTGAATAGCAAAATCAGATCTAATATATCAAGAGAGGTGAAAGAGGATGTGCCATTAGCTGAAGCCAAAGCAATGGGTGCTACCGCTCTATTTGGAGAGAAATACGGTAATAAAGTTAGAGTGGTTTGTTTTGATCCACAGGCTACCGGTCAAATAGGTTTGTTTAAAATTGTTGGGGAAAGCTCTATTGCTTCAGGAGTTCGACGAATAGAAGCAATCACTGCCCAACAGGCTGAAAATCTAGTCGAAACACGGTTTGATCAACTGGACCGGGTCAGTCAGTTGTTAAAACACCCGGCAGATACTTATAAAGCGGTTGAGCTGTTGCTTACTGAAAGGAATGCCATGCAAAAAGATCTGGAGCAATTACGCCATGGCCAAGTACAGAAGCTTAAGGCCGAATTGCTGGGCCAGGTTAAATCAGTGGATGGAGTGAACAGGTTAATTGCTCAGGTCAATCTGCCTACTGCCCAAGCCCTTAAAGATCTCAGTTTTGAACTAAGGAATCAACTACCTTCGTTGTTTGCAGTATTAGCGGCAAACATTGTGGGAAAACCTCAAATAGCAGTAGTTATCTCAGAAGGTCTTATCAAAGATCGAGGCTGGAACGCTGGGAAAATAGTTAGAGCACTTGCGCAATCAATATCTGGTGGTGGTGGAGGCCAGCCCTTTTTTGCTGTTGCGGGTGGAAAGAATCTTGATGGACTGCCAACTGTGGTTAAAGAAGCCAGTCAATTATTTGAGGAACTTGTGTCCGGAAATAAGAAAAACTCATAGTGATGCACCAGGATGTATTCAGTAAATATCAGGTAGTAATTGGTTTAGAGGTGCATATACAATTGCTTACCAACAGTAAACTATTTGCCAGAGAGGCAAACCATTATGGCGATGCCCCCAATACCAATATAAGCGTTATTACCCTGGCTCATCCAGGCACACTTCCCAAAATTAACAGGGAGGCACTAGAATTGGCGATTAAAATGGGTTTGGCATGTGGTAGTGAAATCACTCAAAAGCTAACTTTTGACCGTAAGAACTATTTCTATCCAGACCTGCCAAAAGGCTTTCAACTGACACAGGATAGAACTCCGATATGTATTGGTGGATCGGTCGAGGTTGCCACCAAATATGGGGTCAGAATGATTCAATTAAACCGCATCCATCTTACCCTGGTTGACTTCAATCGAGCGGGTACCCCCCTCATTGAATTAGTGACTGAGCCGGTAATTCACCAACCCGAAGAAGCCTTCCAATTACTTAAAGAAATTAGAAAACTTGTTACTTTTTTAGGTATCTGTGATGGTAATATGGAGGAGGGATCACTGAGGTGTGACTGCAATGTATCTATTCGATTGAAGGGGGACACCACTTTGGGTAGTAAGGTGGAAATAAAAAACATGAACAGTGTTAGAAATGTGCGTAGGGCCATTGAAAAGGAAGTGGAGCGACAAATAGAGCTAGTTGAGAGAGGAGAAAAAATCGTTTCTGAAACCAGATCATTCAATGAAAAAACTGCGACGATTACCGTTATTTCCCGGAACCTGACCTTAGTCCGGTCCACATTTCAGACGATTGGTTACACAAGATCAGGCAATCTATGCCAACGCTACCCAAGGAGTTGAAACAAAAGCTCGAGCAAACCTATGGTTTTACTAGTGAGGATGCCCTGTTTTTAACCGATTCAAAGGAGCTATTGAATTATTTTAACCAGTCATTGAAAGCTTCTAATCACCCTGTCAATATATTGAATTGGTTAAAGGGTCCTATTCGATCACTGTTAAAAGAAAAAAACGTATCTATCCTGGCATTAGAACTATCTCCAGAGCAGTTAGGCGAGTTAGCGGACTTAACTGCCAATGAATTGAGTTTCTCAGTAGCCGTTCAAAAACTTCTGCCTGAACTCATAGGCAATCCGAACAGCAGCCCCAAAAGTATGGCCAAGGAACTTGGTCTGCTACAAGTTCAGGATGGAAATAGCCTGGAACCGCTGATCTTGGATATTCTGGAAACCTTCCCAGACAAGGTAACCGCTTACAAAAAAGGAAAAAAGGGATTGTTTGGGTTTTTTATGGGACAGCTGATGAAAAAAACGGAGTCCAAAATTGATCCTAGAATCGCAAATGAACTTTTAGCAAAACATTTAAATTAACTAATAATTGGTATGAAAAAGATCTTAATACAATTACTGACCATAATTATTCTATTGAGTTGCAGCCAACAGCAAACGCAGCAATCTTCTTTGGTGTTACAGGGCAAAGTGAATCTTCTTTGGTGTTACAGGGCAAAGTGAACTTTCCAGAGAGTGGATTGGTACTTTTGGAGGAGTATGGAGACAAAGAAATAACAGTTCTGGATACCTTAGTTGTTTCTACTTCAGGAGCGTTTACTCATGAAATGTCTTTGTCTGAACCCGGCTTTTACCGGCTTAACATATACAATAAACAGATGGTCAATCTTATTCTTTATCAGGATGATATTACCATAGTAGCAGATGGTAATGCACCTGACGGAGCGGTAACTGTTACAGGTTCCAAGGACATGGACAATCTCACACAGATTAACCAAATAGTACAGGATTTTCAACAGAAAGTCAGTGACTTGAATGAACAGTTCGGTCAGGCAAACGCCAGCGGTAATCAGGTTGAAATAGATCGAATTCAAGCACAGTTTGCAGTTGAGAACAAGCAGTACAAGGAATTACTAAAACAAAAAGTAAGACAAATGGGTAACTCGCTGGCAGTACTTCAGGTTGCCGGTAATTTTAGTGCAGAGGAAGACTATCAGTTTCTGGATAGTCTAAGAATAGTTTTTGCTGAAAACCCTCCCGATTCAAAACATACCCCCCGATTCTTAACTTTCCTGGAAAATATTAGTCAACAATCAAAGAGTAATGAGAATCTACAGATAGGCAAAATTGCTCCGGACATCAACCTGCCCAATCAAGACGGCGAGATAATTTCCTTGTCTTCATTGCGTGGCAAAGTGGTCTTATTGGACTTTTGGGCACAATGGTGCCGACCCTGTAGAATGGAAAACCCCAATATCGTTGCTGCCTACCAGGAATATAAAGACAAAGGGTTTGAAGTGTATGGCGTGTCATTGGACAAGTCAAAAGATAAATGGCTTCAGGGAATAGAAGA
>QIMC01000157.1 GCA_003232185.1 Flammeovirgaceae bacterium
GATGCAGTGTTTGATAAAGGATACTATACCGCAGAGCAAATCCATGACACCCAACAATTGGGAGTAACAACACATGTTTGCATTCCTGCCCCTGCTGGCACAGCACCAGACCCAGCCTATAATGTTAGTGAATTTACTTACAATTCAAAAGAGGATACCTACACATGTCCAGCTAGAGAAACACTTAAAACCAATGGCAATTGGTATCAGAAAAAATCTTACCAAGTAAAACAATACAAAACCAAAAGCTGCAAAGGTTGTCCCGTAAAATTGAGCTGTACTAGGTCAAAATCACAACGAATAATAGAGCGCCATGAATTTGCCGAAGCTATAGAGATAAACAAAAAAAACATCAATGATAATCCCGATATTTACGCACAAAGGCAAGCCATTGTAGAGCATCCATTCGGCACCATGAAACGAGGGTGGGGTTATGACCATATCATCACCAAAAGAACCAAGGAAAGAGCCTCAGCCGATGTAGGCTTGATCTTTGTGGCTTACAGCCTGAGAAGAATAATCAATATTATCGGAGTCAAACAACTGATGGAGTACATAAGTCAGTTGACTTCAATTTTGCGCTCGACAAAGCACCCGCGCTATTGATCCATTACAAGCCAATTGGCTGTTTAGGATACATGTTTTCCGCCTTATTGATTTGACAAATAGAGCATTGAAGAATGCGTACTTTCACACAAAGTTAAAAACGAGCGGTGGTTTTTAGACAAACTGACGTTGTGGTGCATTGAACCACCCAGTAGAAAACTCAATCCCTAATTATGTCAATTCAAAAAAACAATGTAACTTTGTATCCAAGTAGATACAGTATTTTTGTTCTTTATTGAGAAAACAACTGAATTTGATAAATGGCTGAGAAAGCTAAAAGACTTAAAAGCCAAAGGGAAAATACTATTTAGAATTCAGAAAATAGAAAGTGACGGACACTTTGGAGATTGCAAATCTGTAGGTGACGGAATTAGAGAATTGCGAGTGAATTTTGCAAAAGGATACAGAGTTTATTTCAAGGAAAAAGATGGAAAAATAATTATTCTACTAATTGGAGGAGATAAGTCATCTCAAAAAAAGGACATTGATAAAGCGAAAGAAATCTGGAAAAAATTAAAAAAATAGAAAAATGGGAACTTCAAAATTTGACATAGCGGATTATTTGGATAGTAAAGAAATGATTGCGGAGTATCTCAATACTGTTCTAGAAGAAGGAGATAACGCAGATGTAATTATTGCCATTGGACATATTGCAAAAGCGATAGGAATGACCAAAATATCGGAAGAAACAGGATTGAGCAGACCGAGTTTGTACAAAGCATTATCGGACGTAATGAAAGTTTTAAAAGCAATTGGAGGACAGATTAAAGTGAATCCAATATCCGCCTGAAAAACAACGACACAACAACAACGTGCAAATCGCAATGGCGGGCAATCAGGTATTCTGACATTTAAACTTATTCACTAACTTTATGCAGGTCTGTGGACATATCGTGGTTGGAATCCCAATAGCTATCGGGACCGCCACAGACGTTTGCACAAGACCATTGTGGGGCAAACGCCCGGAAGTGTGGTACACCAAACGAGAATCCCCTGGGATGATAAAAGCAGTGACCGATTAAGGCAATGGTTGGATATTGATAAGGTGACCTTTTACCATGCTGAAAATATCGCCCTAATACCCATGGGGTTTTGTTTTCCCGGCAAAGGAAAAACAGGAGATCTGCCTCCGCGGATTGAATGTGCTCCCCAGTGGCACCACAGGATTTTCGAACAGATGAACCAATTGAAGTTGGTGGTACTGATTGGCGCCTATGCCCAGGGATATTATTTGTTAGATAAGAGAAAGAAAACCCTCACCGAAACAGTTAAGAATTTCCAGGATTACCTCCCGGAGTTTTTGTTTTACCCCATCCATCCCCTAGAAATAACCTATGGCTGAAGAAAACCCCTGGTTTGAAAAAGACTTGCTGCCAGTGTTTAAAAAGGTGGTTAAAAAATTGATTGAAAAGTAAAACCAACGGGACCAGGAGATATTGATTTAGAGCTACCAAAGCAGATCATATTGTCATATGAAGATCGATTTTAATCCAGGTAGCAACAGAAGCGTATAACAGGAAACAATCAAATTTACCTAATATTGACTATAGTTGGTTACCTGCCCTATGGGGTGGCTAAATGGGTAAAATACTCCTATATAAACAAGTTGAGAGCCATTTATATGTGATACTGTTATTGTGTATCTTTATGTAAAGATGAATATGGGTACAGCAGAATTCAATTTATTGAGGGAAGACCTAATCCAGTGGATTAAGTCATTGAATGATTCCAATCTTCTAAATTTTCTAAACTCAGTCAAACTTTCTACTTCCGACCCTAAACACGATTGGTGGGATGATTTGACTGAAGAGCAAAAGAAAAATATTCAAACGGGGTTGAAAGACCTCAACGAAGGCAATACCATTTCATCAAAAGACTTCTGGAAACGACTTCGTTCAGATGGATAATCCGTTAGAGGTCGAATGGACTAATAGATCTCTAAGAAATGCT